>NZ_JAPVLS010000014.1:0-141300 GCF_027158125.1 Streptomyces sp. H39-C1 | reverse complement strand
ATAGTGTTTCGGTGGTCATAGCGTTAGGGAAACGCCCGGTTACATTCCGAACCCGGAAGCTAAGCCTTTCAGCGCCGATGGTACTGCAGGGGGGACCCTGTGGGAGAGTAGGACGCCGCCGAACAATTTTTGAGAAGAAGCCCCCAGGCTATTGCCTGGGGGCTTCTTTGCGTTGTCGATACCGGCGTTCCCTACAGTGGTGCCATGCGCTACGACCTGATCATCTTCGACAACGACGGCGTCCTCGTGGACAGTGAGCCGATCTCCAACCGGATCCTCGCCGGCCATCTCACGGAACTCGGCCACCCCACGTCGTACGAGGAGTCGATCCGCGACTACATGGGCTCCGCGATGCACCGGGTCCACGAGCTGGTGTTGGAGCAGTCCGGGCAGAAGTTGCCGGCGGACTTCAACGACGTCTTCCATGCTCGGGTGTTCGAGGCGTTCCGGCGGGACCTCCAGCCGGTGCCCGGGGTCGGGGACGTCCTGGGGAAGCTGACGGCGGAGGGGGTGCCGTACTGTCTCGCCTCGTCGGGGAGCCATGAGCGGATCCGGGTGGCGCTGCACAAGACCGGGCTCTTCGAGCACTTCGGTGAGGAGCGCATCTTCAGCTCGCAGGACGTCGGGCGCGGGAAGCCGGCACCGGACCTCTTCCTGCACGCGGCACAGGTGATGGGAATCGCTCCCGGGCGGTGCGCGGTCGTCGAGGACAGCCCGCTGGGAGTGCAGGCGGCCGTGGCGGCCGGGATGGACGTGTACGGGTTCACCGCGATGACTCCCGTGGCCAAGCTCGGGGACGCCAATGCCCTGTTCAGCGAGATGCACGAGCTCCTGGATCTGATCGTCTAACTTGTGACCCGCAACACCTACTCATCCGTAGCTTCGGGATCTACGCTGCTCGCTCATGGACGCATCTCTGCGGCATGGCCGGGCCTCGCTGGCGGTCAGCTTCTTCAGCCAGGGCGTGGTTTTCGCTCTGCTCGTGACCCGTATCCCGGCGATCCAGGATCGCTACGGCATCAGTGACGGGCTGCTGCCGGTCTTCCTCGCCGCGGTGCCGATCCTGGCCGGGGCGGGCAGCGTTGCGACCGAGCACCTGGTGAAGCGGGTGCGGCCCAGTGTCGTACTGCGGTGGGTCCAGCCGTTGGTCGCGCTGGTCCTGGTCGCGGCGGGTTCCGGGAACGCCATGTGGCAGATAGCCGTGGCGCTGGGCCTGTTCGGCATCTGTGTCGGCGGGCTCGACGCCTCCATGAACATGCTGGGTGTGAGCCTGCAGCGCACCTACGGCCGGAGCATCATGCTCGGCTTCCACGCCGCCTACAGCCTCGGCGGCATCACCGGCGCCTCGCTGGCGTGGGCCGGGGCGCACTGGCATCTGTCGCTCGCGGTGCTCTACGCGCCGGTCGCCGTCGTGCTGATCCCGCTCGTTCTCATCGGGAGCCGCTGGTACGTGGACCAGCGGCCGGAACCGGTGGCCGAGGGCGCGGCGGCTCCCGTGGCGACACCCGTGGTGATGCGGCTGCTGCTGCCGCTCTGCCTGGTGATGGCCTTCGCGTACATCGGGGACTCGACGGTCTCCAACTGGAGCGCGAAGTACCTGCAGGACACGCTCGGGAGCTCGGAGCAGCTGTCCACCGTTCCGTACAACATCTACATGGTGACGACGCTGCTCGGCCGGGCGGCCGGGGACCTCGGGGTGCGGCGCTTCGGCGGGGCCGCCGTGGTGCGGGCCGGTACGGTGCTCGCCGCGGTCGGGTTCGGGGTGGTCGCGGCGGCGCCGGGCCCGTGGGCCGGGATGCTCGGGTTCACGCTGCTGGGGTTCGGGCTGTGCGTCATCGTGCCGACGACGTTCGCGGCGGCGGGACGGCTGTTCCCCGGCGCCTCGGACACGGCCATCGCGCGGCTGAACATCTTCAACTACGTCGGTTTCCTGATCGGCGCCCCGCTCGTGGGTGCGATCGGTGACGCGTGGAGCTACCGGGGCGCGATGCTGATCCCCATGGTGCTGGTGCTGGCGACTCTGCTCTATGCCAAGTCGTTCGACACCGGCGAGGCCCGATACCGTGTCGGCCATGAGCGGCCGCGCACAGCTGATGTGGGATGAGCAGGTAACAGGTTACGACTTCGGCCCCGGGCATCCGATGGACCCGGTGCGGCTGTCGCTCACGATGCGGCTGGTCGAGGCTTTCGGGCTGGACCAGGCGCTCAAGGTGACCTCCGCGCCGGCCGCCGGGGACTCCACGCTGGGGTTGGTGCACCGCGCCGACTACGTGGCCGCGGTGCGGCGGGTCTCCGCCGATCCGCACTCGGTGGAGCTGGACTACGGCCTCGGTACCGAGGACAACCCGGCCTTCGCGGGCATGCACCGGGCCTCCGCGCTGATCGCCGGGCAGTCCGTCGGGGCGGCCGAGGCGGTGTGGAGCGGTGACGTTGCTCACGCGGTGAACTTCGCCGGCGGCCTGCATCATGCGATGCCGGGCTCCGCCGCGGGCTTCTGCGTCTACAACGACGCGGCGCTGGCGGTGGCGCGGCTGCTGGAGCTCGGTGCGGAGCGCGTGGTCTACGTGGATGTCGATGTGCACCACGGGGACGGGGTGCAGGCCGTCTTCTGGGACGATCCACGCGTTCTGACGATCTCGCTGCACGAGCACCCGCGGACGCTGTTCCCGCAGACCGGCTGGCCGGAGGAGACCGGTGGCGCCGGCGCGGAGGGCGGGGCGGTGAACATCGCGCTGCCGGCCGGGACGGGCGACGCGGGGTGGCTGCGGGCGTTCCACGCCGTCGTACCGGAGCTGATCGCGGCCTTCCGGCCGCAGGTCGTCGTCTCGCAGCATGGCGCGGACACCCATTTCGAGGACCCGCTGGCGCATCTCGCGGTGAGTCTGGACGCGCAGCGCGCGGTCGCCGAGGCGTGTCACGAGCTGGCGCACGAGCACGCGGAGGGCCGCTGGGTGGCGCTCGGCGGGGGCGGCTACGCGGTGACGGACGTCGTACCGCGCTCCTGGACGCATCTGGTGGCGATCGCCGCGGGCACGCCGATCGATCCCGCCGCCGAGACGCCGGAGGCGTGGCGGCACGAGGTGTACCGGGCGGCGCGGGCCGTGGCGCCCGCGCGGATGACGGACGGCCGTCACCCGGTCGTCTGGCGGAGTTTCGAGGAGGCGGGGTACGACCCGGCGGACCGCCTCGACCAGGCGGTTCTGGCGACCCGGCGCGCGGTGTTCCCGCTGCACGGCCTGCTGGCCTGAGCCGGCCGAACGGGCGGGCAGGAGAAGCGAGCGGGATGGGTGGTATTGAGCACCAATCACCCGCAAGGGGTGCGTTTTCCGGTTTCGGGTGGATGACGGCGGCATGGACGGCAGTATCGAAGGCGTGCTGAGTGTCGGCGCGCTGCGCGCGCATCTGCTGGCGGCCCGGCTGGCCGGTCCCGTGGCGACGCCCCGGGAGAAAAGTCTGCTCAGTTATCGGATGTTCGCGGCACGCGATCCGCGCCAGACGCTCGGCCTCGACCCCGAAGGGGCGTGGGGTACCGCGGAGTTGTTGCGGCTGATGGCCGAAAGATGCGGGGTTTCCCCGGATCCCGGACACACTTCGGGGCAGGATGTGATCGACCCCGACTGCACGGTGGCGGCACTCGACGCTTTTGCGGAACGATTGGCGCGGGCGGCTGTTGACCGGGTTCCGGTGCTGATCGGAACAGGTCATCCGCACCGACTCCTGGGCTTCTACGCCGGATTGGCTGCCGCGTTGTCGGCGGCGGGATGTCCTGTCCTCACCTCCGCGCATGGTCGACGTATCGACATTCTGACCCGATTCGGGCTACGCCAGCACAACCTTTGGTACGTAGGCGGAGTCGCGATGGTCCGCACCGTGGACGCGCTCCCCACCTCGGGTGAGCCCGGGGCGCACACGCACTCCCCCCTCCCGGTTCGTACCGCACTGGCCGCCGCGGCCGGCCGTGGGGGGCAGCTGCCGGGACTGGTGGTCGGTGATCACGGGTGGGTCTGCGGGGCTGGTCAGCTGGGCATCGAGGCGATCGGGCTGGCGGACGCCGACGATCCGGCGGTCTTCGTGGCCGAGGCGGAGGGGCGGGTTTCCGTCGCCGTTCCGCTTGATGACGCTGTGCGGTCCGATTACTACCGGCCGCTTACACGCTATGTACTCAATCGAGCGTGTCTGTCACAGTAGTCAACCGATCGCAACTCCTCTTCCCCACTTGCATCACCCGCACCTAATCTGGGGAGGAGCGCACGTGCCTGCTGGAGTCACCGGAGGGGAAGCCGGTGGCCGTCATGTGCGGAAGGTTCAGGTGTGTCATGGCTGCTAGCGACAGGCCTCTCAACGAGGTCGTTTTCCTGACTGTGGCGGAGGTCGCCTCAGTGATGCGTGTGTCCAAGATGACCGTGTACCGACTGGTACACAGCGGCCATCTGCCGGCGATCCGGGTGGGCAGGTCCTTCCGGGTGCCAGAACAAGCCGTCCACGACTATCTGCGTGAGTCCTACGTGGGGGTGGGGGAATCTGCTTGACGGCCTTCTCGGTCGCCTCGGTTCTACCCGCCCCCTCGGGGCGGGTAGGCTTGGCCGACGTAGGTCGTGTGGGCTCGGACGCCCCGCACCGAGTGAAAACGAAGCGAGGGTAGTCGTGGGCTCTGTCATCAAGAAGCGGCGCAAGCGTATGGCCAAGAAGAAGCACCGCAAGCTGCTGAAGCGTACGCGTGTGCAGCGTCGCAACAAGAAGTAAGCGAGCCACTCGCTGCACTTCCTGCCCTCCCACCACCGTGCTCCGCACGGCGGTGGGAGGGCAGCTGCGTTTCCGGGGTACCTCGGCTACCCGGGGGTAGCCGAAGGGGCGGGGCGCCCGCCGTACGGGGGGCGTTCCGGTGCGGCCGCCGTGGCCAACGGCCCGGAGGCCGTCATCACAGCGCAACATCGAACCGATACGGTGCGTACATCCCTGACGGAAGGCGCTGAATCGTGGGCAAGGTGGTGCTCGTCACCGGAGTCGCGCGAAAGCTCGGCAGCCGGTTCGTCCGCCGGATCCAGCATGATCCGGAGGTCGACCGGGTGATCGGCGTGGACGCCGAGGTGCCCGAGCACCAGCTGGGCAACGCGGAATTCGTCAGGGCGGACATCCGGCACCCGATGATCGCCAAGGTGCTGGCCCAGCACGCCGTCGACACCGTCGTCCATATGGACGTCAGCGGCACCCCGCTGGGCTCCGGCGGCCGGGCGCAGGTCAAGGAGACCAACGTCATCGGCACGATGCAGCTGCTGGGGGCGTGCCAGAAGGCCCCGACGGTGCGCCGCCTCGTGGTGAAGTCGACGACCAGCGTCTACGGCTCCGCGCCCCGCGACCCGGCGGTGTTCACCGAGACCATGCCGCCGAAGTCACTGCCCAGCGGTGGCTTCGCCAAGGACGCGGTCGAGGTCGAGGGCTATGTGCGCGGCTTCGCGCGCCGCCGGCCGGACGTGGCGGTGGCCGTCCTGCGGTTCGCCAACATCCTCGGCCCGCAGGCCGACTCCCCGCTCGCGGAGTACTTCTCGCTGCCGGCGCTGCCGACCGTGTTCGGCTACGACCCGCGGCTGCAGTTCGTGCATGAGGACGATGTGACCGACGTACTGGTCCTCGCCTCCCTCGACGCCCGCCGCGGGACGCTCAACAGCGGCACGTTCAACATCGCGGGCGACGGCGTCCTGCTGCTGTCGCAGACCGCCAGGCGGCTCGGCCGCCCCACCGTCCCGGTGCTGCTGCCCGCCGTCACCTGGGTCGGACAGATGCTGCGCACGGCGGGGGTCACCGACTTCTCGCCGGAACAGATCCGGCTGCTGACGCACGGCAGAGTGGTGGACACCACACAGATGCGTGAGACGCTCGGTTTTGCGCCGCGCTACACGACGGCCGAGACCTTCTGCGACTTCGCCCGCAGCCGTGGCCCCGGCCTGCTGCCGCCCGACCGGCTCGCCCGCACGGTCGACGCGATCGCCGCCGCACTTCCCGCGGGCGCCAACCGGACGTGAGAGCACCGACGAGGAGGAGCCGCAGCATGGCGGACGCCAAGGTCATCCCGTTCGACGAGGACACCCGTGCCCGTCGGGGGCCGGGTCGGCCGCGCGGACGGGCGGGGTCCCGCAAGAAGAACGAAGGGGCCGCGTCGGCGACACCGCTGTCCGCCGTCCCGGCGGAGTTCCCGAACGAACCGGCCGGCGCACCGGAGCCGCGCGCTCCGCGCGACGACGCCGACCCCGCGGGCGCTCCCGCGACCGCCCCTGAGGGCGTGCAGCAGGGCCAGGACGGCCCCGCGGGCGATCCGGGGGCAACGGGAGGCACCGGAGTCGCCGACGGCGGTGGCGCGCCGCGCACGGCGCCCGCCTCGGGAGTCGCCGAGGCCCTGGCCGACGCGCTCGGCGGTGCGGCCGAGCGGCTGATGGGCGCCCGCTGGGACCGGAAGGTCGCGCACGGGCTGTCGTTCCTGCGGCGCCGGATCACCGGCGACTACGAGGTCGACGAGTTCGGTTACGACGAGCAGCTCACCGACCAGGTGCTCATGTCGGTGCTCCGGCCGTTCTTCGACCAGTACTTCCGGGTCGAGGTCAAGGGCATCGAGAACATCCCGGCCGAGGGCGGGGCCCTGGTGGTCGCGAACCACTCCGGGACGTTGCCGCTGGACGGGCTGATGGCGCAGGTCGCCGTCCACGACCACCACCCGGCCGGCCGGCATCTGCGGCTGCTCGCCGCCGACCTGGTCTTCGTGCTGCCCGTGGTGAACGAGCTGGCCCGCAAGGCGGGCCACACGCTGGCCTGCACCGAAGACGCGCAGCTGCTGCTGGAGCGCGGTGAGGTCGTCGGGGTGATGCCGGAGGGCTTCAAGGGTCTCGGCAAGCCCTTCGCCGACCGCTACAAGCTGCAGCGCTTCGGGCGCGGCGGCTTCGTCGCGACGGCGCTGAAGACCGGGGCGCCGATCATTCCGTGCTCGATCGTGGGCGCGGAGGAGATCTACCCCATGGTCGGCAACTCCAAGACGCTGGCACGGCTGCTGGGCGTGCCGTACTTCCCGGTCACACCGACGTTCCCCTGGCTGGGGCCGCTGGGCCTGGTGCCGCTGCCGACGAAGTGGACGATCCAGTTCGGCGAGCCGATCAGGACCGACCACTACCCGCCGGAGGCGGCGGAGGACCCGATGCTGGTCTTCAACCTGACGGACCAGGTCCGGGAGACCATCCAGCACACGCTGTACAAGCTGCTGGTGCAGCGGCGGTCCGTGTTCTTCTGAGTTCTCGCGGGACGTCAAAGGGGTGGGTCCTGGCCGATGGCCAGGACCCACCCCTTTCACCTGCACGACCGCCGGTTACTCCTTGGCGTCCTCCGCCCCGAGGCCGAGGCCCGGGAGCAGGCCGGGGAGCAGCGGGGGCAGGTTGACGGACGGCGGCGTGGAGGCCGCCGGATCGGACGGGTTCTCGCCGCCGGTGCCCGGTGACGGGGGCAGCAGTCCGTCCGTACCGCCGAGCAGATGGTCCTTGCCGGCGCCGGCGCTCGGGCTGTCGGTGGTGCCCGGTGTGCCGCTGTGGCCTTCCGCGGTGGCGGGGGCGTGCGGCGCCGGCGTCGCTGTGCCGCTGTGACCGGTACCGACCGAGCCGGGTTTGCCGGCCTGACGGTGCGCGGGGCCTTCGCTGCCCTGGGGTTTGGGGAGCTTGCCGGCCAGCGGCGCGACATCGTGCTCTATGGCGTCGAAGACCGACGTGACCTGGCTGCTCACATCACCGAGCTGGCTGGGCAGCCGGTCGCGCAGCTGGCTCCAGCCTTCGCGGTGCGAGGCGTTGAACTCGTTCAGCAGCTCCATCGGCTGCAGCGAGCCGTCGCGCTGGTACGCCTCGGTGAGCAGCCGGTGGCCTTCCGCGGCCTCCTGGTGCATACCGGAGAGCGCCCGGCGGACCTCGCCGACCGATTCGCTGTCGAGCTCGCCGGAGCGACCCCGCTCCATGAGGCGCCGGGCCTCCTGCATGCGGGTCGCGGCCATGTCCAGATAGACGCTTCCCCGGGAGGCGTCGTTGTTGGCCATGTCCAGCTTGAGATCCTCCATGCCCCGTTTGAGGCCGTAGAGGGTGTCCCCTGGCAGTGCGTTCGTACTGGCCGCCGCGACGCCGCCGAGGGCCCCGGCCGCGACGCCCACGGAGAGCCCGCCGGCGGCGAGCCGGCGGGACCAGCGGGATCGTGGCCTGAGCTTCCCGAGCCCGGTGGCGCGGTGCGCGCCGCCGGTGCGTTGCTCGGGGACCTTGGGGGAGACCTCAAGGCTGCCGTCGGCAAGCGCGGTCTCCATCGCGGCGATCAGTTGGGCACGTTGCACCGTCTTCGCCTCGGCGCTCAGCACCGGCGGCTGCCGGTTGCCGATGGCGCCGACCAGTGCCAGCAGCCGCCCCTGATCGGGGTCGGCGTGCCGGTCCGTGGCATGGGCGCCGTGTTCGCCGGTGGGCTCCTGGGGTGCGCTGTCGGAGTTCCGGGGGTCTTTCCCCGGAAAACCGGCAGTCTCAAGGGCCTGGGCGAAGGCGTTCGCCCGACGGTGTGCCGTTGCTTGTCCGATCATGGGCGGCACCTCCTCTCGTCATCCACACTCGACTCCCGAAGCCGCCCGGAAGGTTGCATTCCTTGTTTCTGTCCACCCAATCGAGTGACTGGAAGCGGCCAGAGCGCGGCAGAGAGGTGTCTGCATGTGGTGCAACGAGCGCCGCGCCAGTTGGGTTACGCGGTCATGATGATCGGACCGGAGCGGCCGGAAAAAAGGCCGGAGAGGGTGGGGAAAAAGGGACAACTCAGTCTCACCGGGCGTCTTCGGGGAGAAGCCTGGCCAGGGTTCGCACGGCTCGGTACTGAAGGGTCTTGATCGCCCCTTCGTTCTTGCCCATGATGCGTGCGGTCTCGGCGACCGACAGGCCCTGCAGGAAGCGCAGCGTCACGCACTCCTGCTGCTGGGGGTTGAGCTTCCTGACGGCGACGAGAAGCGCCTCGTTGGACAGCGATTCCAGCACCGAGTCCTCGGGGCTGCGCTCGACCTCGTTGGCGTCGAGCATCTCGCCGGTGGTGACCTCGAGCCGGAAGCGGCTGGACTTGAAGTGGTCGGCGACCAGGTTGCGGGCGATGGTGACGAGCCACGCGCCGAAGTCGCGGCCCTGCCAGGTGAAGGTGCCGATCCGGCGCAGGGCGCGCAGGAACGTCTCACTGGTCAGGTCCTCGGCGGTCGCCTTGCCGCCGACGCGGTAGTAGATGTAGCGGTAGACGGTGTCGGAGTAGTGGTCGTAGAGCCGGCCGAAGGCCTCGGTCTCGCCGGCCTGGGCCCGCTCGACGAGGTCCATCATCCGGCCGCTGTCACTGTCCGCGGCGGGACGTCGAGCGGTGGGGCCTCCGGCAGCGTTGCTGCCCGAGCCGCTCTGCGGGTTGTTCCGGGTGCGTCTGCCTGCGGCGGTGCTGACTTCGGCCAGTGCGTACGCGGGGCCGGCGGGAAAGGGCGTGGCGAGGGCGGGCTCGGCGAACGCGGGGACGACACGCAGGCAGTCGTTCACCAATGCGCGCAGCGTTGCCAGGCCGGAGGTGTCAACCCCGTCGTGTGGGTACACGGGACTCCCAGAGGCAGAACTTCCATCACGTGCAGTACGGGACCGTGCACCCGCCGTGGTCGACGTGTGGGTTCCGATTGCGTCTGAGGAGAATAACGCTTCGTACAGGCGGCGCTACACCGTGTTGCCTAAATCGCCGGTTACGTCGGTTCCTTGGTGCATTGGTGATCGATCAATTATCGAACACTGAACCGAAGTTGACCGCATCTGTTCGTGAATTGCTCGCGGGGAGTGCGTGTTGTGGCTGTGTGGCAGTGCTGCGACTGCGGTGGGTCCAGAGGGGGGTACGACGGGCCGTCGGCGTGCCGGATCTAGGGCGTGTTGCGGAAAGTGGCGCCGTTCGCCCGTGGGCCAGGCGGGACTTTCGCAACACGCCTTAGCGGCGGCGTCGGTGGATCGCGACCGCGGCGACCGCGCCACCCGCGACGGCGCCGACCCCGGCCGCGGCCGGGATGCCGATCTTCGCGGCCTTGCGGCCGGTGCGGTAGTCGCGCAGCCGCCAGCCGTGGGCGCGGGCGTGCTTGCGCAGCCGGGTGTCGGGGTTGATCGCGTACGGGTGTCCGACCAGCGACAGCATCGGGATGTCGTTCGCCGAGTCGCTGTACGCGGCGCAGCGGGACAGCTGAAGTCCCTCGGCGCCGGCGAGCGCCCGGACCGCCTCGGCCTTGGACGGGCCGTGCAGCGGTTCTCCGACCAGCCGGCCGGTGTAGACACCGCCGACGGATTCGGCGACGGTGCCCAGCGCGCCGGTCAGGCCGAGCCGGCGGGCGATGATCGTCGCGGTCTCCACGGGCGCGGCCGTGACCAGCCAGACCCGCTGGCCCGCGTCGAGGTGGGCCTGGGCGAGTGCCCGGGTGCCCGGCCAGATCTTCTCGGCCATGTACTCGTCGTAGATCTCCTCGCCGATCGCCATGAGCTCCTCGACGCGGTGCCCCTTGACGATCGACAGCGCGCTGTCCCGCGCGTCCTGCATGTGCTCGGGGTCCTCGGACCCGGCGAGCCGGAACCAGGCCTGCTGCCAGGCGAAGCGGGCGAGCTCGCGCTTGTGGAAGAACTTCCGCTTGTACAGGCCGCGGCCGAAGTGGAAGATCGCGGCGCCCTGCATCACGGTGTTGTCGAGGTCGAAGAAGGCGGCGGCGTGCGGATCCCCCACGACGGGGAACTCGGGCGCGGCGGATTCCTTCTCCGCTTCCTTCTCCGGCGCCGCGAGTGCGGCCTCGGCCGCGGCCTCGCCTGCCAGCACGCTGCGCGCGGTGGCGGAGCGCCTACGGGGGGTGAGCCATTGCAGAGCGGCCATGCGGCGAGCATAGCCATTTTGTTCGGCCGGTCCTTGCCGCGTAAGGAGCGAAGGCGTGAACTCCTCGCGACGTACGTGTTACCCGCCGGCCGGCTGCGCCGGTGGCGGTCGGGGGCACAATGTCTCGAATGAGTCCTCTCCTGCGCCGTAGCGCCCGCAAGGATCCCGCCGACCGCACCGTGACGCTGATCGGCAAGCCCGGCTGCCATCTGTGCGACGACGCCCGTGCCGTGATCGAGAAGGTCGCGGGGGAGCTCGGTTCCCGGGTCGAGGAACGGGACATCACGCAGGACGAGGAGCTGTACCGCAAGTACTGGGAGCAGATTCCGGTGGTGCTGGTCGACGGCGAGCAGCACGACTTCTGGCGGGTCGACGAGCAGCGGCTGCGTACCGCGCTCACCGGCTGAGGCCGGGTCGACACGGATCCGGCTGCGTCGCAGGTGGGAGGCGTTCCTGGCCGACGGGTGATTTGAGCGCGTTACTCGTGGTGCGCGTATTCGATTACCATCGAGTTCGTTTTGTACACCCGGGGGCTAGGCGTGAGGAGTGTGGGCGCGTGCTCTCCGGACGGTTCCAGGGGTCTGGCGGCTATGCCGTCGTGGACCTGGAGGCCACCGGGTCCAGTTCACGACGGCACCGGGTGATCGAGGTGGCGGTCGTGCTGCTCGACCGGGAGTGCGTCCCGCAGGGTGAGTTCAGCACGTTGATCGATCCCGAGGGGCCGGTCGGCCCGACCCACATCCATGGCATCGAGGGGCCCGACCTCGGCGGTGCCCCGACGTTCGCGGGCATCGCGCCGAAACTGCTGGGGCTGCTGCGCGGCAGGGTGCTGGTGGGGCACAACGTGGGCTGTGACCGGGCATTCCTGGTCGCGGAGTACGCGCGGCTCGGGGTGACGCTGCCGGCCGTGCCGGAGTTGTGCACCATGCGGATGGCCATCTCCCGGGTGCCCGCTCCGCGCGGATTCTCGCTGGGGGCTTGCGTAGCGGACGCCGGACTGGGTGACTGGGCGGCGCACACGGCGCTGGGTGACGCGCGGGCCACCGCGCGGCTGTTCGCCCATTACGCGGCGGACGCACCGGACCGGGCCGGCGTGCCCGGAGCGGTGGAGGCGGCGGCGGGAGTGGAGTGGCCGGTGATCGCGCATATGCCGGAGGCCGACGCGCTCTGGCTGGGGCGGCGTTCCGTTGATCGTCCGGTGGTTCGGTCGGCGGAAATACCGAACGACCCGAAGGGGTGGAACGATTCGGCACAGCAAATGGTTCCTAATGTCCGGAATGGGAGTGCGTGATGCCGGTCACTTCCCCTGGACAAAGCGGACACTATCTTTGTGCACGCGTTCACAAAGACATAGCCTGGCAAGCACGGGGCGGCCCCGGGGACTGTGGTCCCTGGACGTCTACGCTCTATCCGCAGGAGCATCGTGGCAACTAGCCGTTCTCACCGACCGGCGACCCGCAGCCGAGGTATCCCCGAGGCCACCGTCGCCAGGCTTCCGCTGTACCTGCGGGCTCTCACCACGCTCTCCGAGCGTTCGGTGCCCACGGTGTCGTCGGAGGAACTCGCGACCGCCGCGGGCGTCAACTCCGCGAAGCTGCGCAAGGACTTCTCCTACCTGGGCTCCTACGGGACCCGCGGCGTCGGCTACGACGTCGAGTACCTCGTCTACCAGATCTCCCGTGAGCTGGGCCTCACCCAGGACTGGCCGGTAGTGATCGTCGGTATCGGTAACCTCGGCGCCGCGCTCGCCAACTACGGCGGCTTCGCCTCCCGCGGTTTCCGCGTCGCGGCCCTCATGGACGCCGACGCCGCCCTCGCCGGGAAGCTGGTGGCCGGACTCCCGGTCCGGCACATCGACGAGCTGGAAGCGATCGTCGAGGACAACCAGGTGTCGATCGGTGTCATCGCGACCCCGGCCGGCGCCGCGCAGGAGGTCTGCGACCGCCTCGTCACCGCGGGCGTCACCTCCATCCTGAACTTCGCGCCGACCGTGCTGCAGGTCCCCGAGGGCGTCGACGTCCGCAAGGTCGACCTCTCCATCGAGCTGCAGATCCTCGCGTTCCACGAGCAGCGCAAGGCCGGCGAGCAGGGCCAGGGCCCGGACGGGGACGTGCCCGCCGTGATGCCGGCATGAGTGTTCTCGTCGTCGGCCTGAGCCACCGCAGCGCCCCGGTCAGCTTGCTGGAGCGGGCCGCGCTCACGGATGAGGCCAAGGCCAAGCTGCTGCAGGACGCGCTGGCCGCCGAGCCCGCGACCGAAGCGGCGGTGCTCGCCACCTGCAACCGCATCGAGCTGTACGCGGACGTGGACAAGTTCCACGCGGGCGTCGCCGAGCTGTCGATGCTGCTGTCGCTGCACAGCGGCGTCGGCCTCGAAGAGCTCACTCCCTATCTTTATGTGCACTACGAGGACCGGGCGGTCCACCATCTGTTCTCGGTCGCCTGCGGCCTGGACTCCATGGTGGTCGGCGAGGGCCAGATCCTCGGCCAGATCAAGGACGCGCTCGCCCTCGGCCAGGAGCTGCACACCGCGGGACGGCTGCTCAACGACCTGTTCCAGCAGGCCCTGCGGGTCGGTAAGCGCGCCCACAGCGAGACCGGCATCGACCGGGCCGGGCAGTCCCTCGTCACCTTCGGCCTCGACCAACTGGCCGCCACCACCGGCCCGCTGGCCGGCAAGCGCGTGCTGGTGGTCGGCGCGGGCTCGATGTCCTCGCTCGCCGCCGCGACCCTGGCCCGCGCGGGCGTCACCGAACTCGTCATCGCCAACCGCACCGCCGACCGCGCGGAGCGGCTCGCGGCGCAGCTCGGCGGCCGGGCCGCCGACTTCGACGCCGTCGCCGGCGAACTGGCCTCGGCCGACCTCGTCGTGTCGTGTACCGGCGCGACCGGGCTGGTCCTGGACCATGCCACCGTCGCCGCCGCCGTCGCCACCCGCACCGCGACCGGCGCCGACGCCGCACCGCTGGCCCTGCTCGACCTGGCCATGCCGCGCGACGTCGACGCCGCCGTGCACGGCCTCGAAGGCGCTCACCTGGTCGACATAGAGTCGCTCGCCGAGGCCTCCGCGGACGCCCCGATGGCCGCCGACGTCGACGAGGTCCGCAAGATCGTCGCCGCCGAGGTCGGTGCCTTCGGCGCCGCCCAGCGCGCCGCCCGCATCACCCCCACCGTCGTCGCGCTGCGCGCGATGGCCGCCGACGTCGTCACCGGTGAACTCACCCGGCTCGACGGCCGGCTCCCCGACCTGGACGACAAGCTGCGCTCGGAGATCACCCAGACCGTGCGCCGCGTCGTCGACAAGCTCCTGCACGCGCCCACCGTGCGGGTCAAGCAGCTCGCGGGCGAACCCGGCGGCGCCGGGTACGCCGACGCGCTGCGTGAACTCTTCGACCTCGACCCGCAGGCGGTCGCCGCCGTCAGCAGGGCCGACGACCCGAATCGAGGGCGGCCATGAACGGCCCCACCGCATTGAAACTGGGCACCCGGCGCAGCAAGCTGGCCATGGCGCAGTCCGGCATGGTGGCGGAGCAGGTGCGCGAGCTGACCGGCCGGCCGGTCGAACTCGTCGAGATCACCACGTTCGGGGATGTCTCCCGCGAGCAGCTCGCGCAGATCGGCGGCACCGGAGTCTTCGTCTCCGCGCTGCGGGACGCGCTGCTCGCCGGTGAGATCGACTTCGCCGTGCACTCGCTCAAGGACCTGCCGACGACTCCCGCCGAGGGCCTCACGCTCGCCGCGATCCCGGTCCGCGAGGACCCGCGCGACGCGCTCGTGGCCCGCGATGGGCTGACGTTCGAGGAGCTCGTGGCGGCCGCCGCCGCGCTGGGCCGGCCGGCCCGCGTCGGCACCGGATCGCCGCGCAGGATGGCACAGTTGAACGCCTGGGCCCGCAGCCTGGGCGGAGCGGTCGAGACGGTGCCGATCCGTGGCAACGTCGACACCCGCATCGGCTTCGTCACCTCTGGCGAACTCGACGCCGTCGTCCTGGCCGCCGCCGGGCTCAGCCGTCTCGGCCGCCTCGCCGAGGCGACCCAGCTGATCCCCGTCGAAGCCGTCCTGCCCGCCCCCGGACAGGGGGCGCTGGCCGTCGAATGTGCCGCCGGTAACGCGGCGGGACCGGCACTGGCCGCACAGCTCGCGGAGCTCGACGACCCGTTCACCCGGGCCGCCGTCACCGCGGAACGATCACTGCTCGCCGCCCTTGAGGCCGGCTGCTCCGCCCCTGTGGGCGCGCTCGCCGACCTGGTGGCCGACGGGCAGATTTCCGAGCTGCGCCTGCGGGGGGTCGTCGGCACGACCGACGGCACCCAGCTGGTGCAGATGTCCATCACTGGTGCAACCCCTGAGTCCGCGGATGACGCCGCGGTTCTCGGTCGCGAACTCGCGGCCGAGATGCTCGCCAAGGGCGCAGCCGGTCTTATGGGGGAGCGCGTACTTTGAGCCCCACCGCCGTCAATCACTCCGGCCTCGGCCACGTCACCTTCCTCGGTGCCGGGCCCGGTGATCCCGGGCTGTTGACCCTGCGCGCCGTCGAGGCGCTGGCTCATGCCGACATGCTGGTCGGCGAGCCGCACGTGCTGGAGGTCGTGCGTACGCACGCCCGAGCAGATGTGGGCACGGCTGAACCAGCGGTAGGCGAGGGCGCGTTGGACGCCTCCGCTGCCGCCACCCAGCTTGTCATGACGTCCGCACGCACCGGCAAGCGGGTCGTCCGTGCGGTAGCGGGTGATCCCGGCCTGGACAACTGCACGGCGAGCGAGATGCTCGCCTGCGCGGCGGCCGGCATCCCCTTCGAGGTCGTACCGGGCGTCTCCGCGGCGATGGGCGTACCCGCCTACGCCGGGGTCCCGCTCAGCGCCGACGTCCGTTTCGTCGACGCCGCCACCGCGTCCGACCGCTGCTGGAGCGAGGTCGGGGCGAGCGATGCCACGCTGGTCCTCACCACCACGCTGCAGACCGTGGTCGCCACCGCCGCCGAACTGATGGCGGCGGGCCGCAAGCCCGACACCCCGCTGTCGGTCACGGTCGCCGGTACGACGACCCGGCAGCGCACGTGGACCGCGACACTGGCCACGATCGCCTCCGAGCTCAAGGCCACCAAGGCCCTGCCGACCCCGGAGGGCCCGATCGCGGCGATAGCCGTGGTGGGCCAGCGCAGTCTCCAGCGCGCCCAGCTGTCCTGGTTCGAGACCAAGCCGCTGTTCGGCTGGCGCGTCCTGGTGCCGCGCACCAAGGAGCAGGCCGCCTCGCTGTCGGACCAGCTGCGCTCGTACGGCGCGGTCCCGCACGAGGTGCCGACGATCGCCGTCGAGCCGCCGCGCACCCCGCAGCAGATGGAGCGGGCCGTGAAGGGCCTGGTCACCGGACGCTACGAATGGATCGCCTTCACCTCCGTGAACGCGGTCAAGGCGGTGCGGGAGAAGTTCGAGGAGTACGGGCTCGATGCCCGCGCCTTCGCGGGGATCAAGGTCGCAGCGGTCGGCGAGCAGACCGCCCAGTCGCTGGTCGAGTTCGGCGTGAAGCCGGATCTCGTGCCGAGCGGTGAGCAGTCCGCGGCCGGACTGCTGGAGGACTGGCCGCCGTACGATCCGGTCTTCGACCCGATCGACCGGGTCTTCCTGCCGCGCGCCGACATCGCCACGGAGACGCTGGTGGCGGGCTTGGTGGAGCTCGGGTGGGAGGTTGACGACGTCACCGCCTACCGGACGGTGCGCGCCTCGCCTCCGCCTGCGGATACTCGGGAAGCGATCAAGGGCGGCGGGTTCGACGCGGTGCTCTTCACGTCGTCGTCGACGGTGCGGAATCTGGTGGGGATCGCCGGTAAGCCGCACAACGTGACCGTGATCGCCTGTATCGGGCCGGCCACGGCGAAGACCGCCGAGGAGCACGGGCTGCGGGTCGACGTGATGTCGCCGGAGCCGTCCGTGCATGCGTTGGCGCAGGCGCTGGCCGATTTCGGTACGGCGCGGCGGGTGGCGGCGGAGGACGCGGGCGATCCTGTGACGCGGCCCAGCGAGCGGCGGCCGGGGTCGCGGCGGCGGGCGCGCGTCTGACGCGTTTTTTTGGGACGAGGGGTACGGTGCGGTCCGCTCTGACAGGGCGGGGCCGCGCCGGGGTATCTCCTCGGACGACGAACGCTCGTGTCCGTTGCAAGGTGACGGCCCGATTCGTTCGTCGTCCTGCGGGGACACCCCGCCACGTCCCCTCCGGTCGGTGGGTGGGTGTGCCCCACGTCCCCCCTCCGTTCGCTCCGGCCGACTTTTAGTCGGGAAGAGCATGCTGGGACCAGGCGTAGCGTGGACGTCTGGAATGGCTCCGGTGTTGGAGGAAGGCACGGACATGACTGGCTACGGTGATTTTCCCGGAGCGCGCCCCCGCAGGCTGCGCACCAGTCCGGCGATGCGGCGCCTGGTCGCCGAGACCCGGCTGAACCCCGCTGAGCTGATCCTGCCGATGTTCGTCCGTGAGGGCATCAGTGAGCCGGTGGCGGTCTCCTCCATGCCCGGCGTGTTCCAGCACACCCGCGACACGCTCCGTAAGGCGGCCCTGGAGGCGGCCGAGGCGGGCGTCGGCGGGATCATGCTGTTCGGTGTGCCGGCGGTGAAGGACGCGCTCGGCACGCAGGGCACCGAGCCGGACGGCATTCTCCAGGTCGCCATCCGTGACGTGGTGGGTGAGGTCGGGGACGCGGTGGTGGTGATGTCCGACCTGTGTCTGGACGAATTCACCGACCACGGCCATTGCGGGGTGCTCGACGCGCAGGGCCGGGTCGACAACGACGCGACGCTGGAGCGCTACGCCGAGATGGCGCAGGTGCAGGCCGACGCGGGCGTTCATGTGGTGGGGCCGTCCGGGATGATGGACGGTCAGGTCGGCATCGTGCGCGACGCGTTGGACGCGGTCGGGTTCGAGGACGTGTCCATCCTGGCGTACACGGCGAAGTACGCGTCGGCCTTCTACGGGCCCTTCCGCGAGGCCGTCGACTCGTCGCTGACCGGCGACCGCAAGACCTATCAGCAGGACCCGGCGAACTTCCGCGAGTCGCTGCGCGAGCTGGCGCTCGACCTGGCGGAGGGCGCCGACATGGTGATGGTCAAGCCGGCGCTGCCGTACCTGGACGTGCTGCGGAAGGTCGCCGACACGGTCGACGTACCCGTGGCGGCCTACCAGGTCAGCGGCGAGTTCGCGATGGTCGAGGCGGCGGCGGCGAACGGCTGGATCGACCGCGACCGCACCATCATGGAGACCCTGACGTGCGTGCGGCGCGCGGGCGCGAACATGATCCTGACGTACTGGGCGACTGAGGTCGCCCAGAAGCTTTCCCGCTAGCCCTGGGCTGAGTGGCTTGCCGCGAAGGCGGCGAAAGCCGCCCAGGCGGCGGGCGTGAACGTGAGCGCCGGTCCGTCCGGGTCCTTGGAGTCCCGGACGTGGACTGCGGCCGGGTGGGCGGCGACTTCTACGCAGTTGCCGCCCTCACCTGTGCTGTGGCTGGACTTGCGCCAGGCGTAGGCGATCTCGACGCAGTTGCCGCCTTCGTCAGCGCTGTAGCTGGACTTGAACCACGCGAGGTTGCTGGTGGCGGGGATGGTCGGTACGCCGTTCATGCGTCTCCTAGCAGCCGATCCAGCAGGCTCCTGGTGTCCTCAGGATTGAGAGCCTGGGTTCGCAGCATCGCATATTTCCGCGCGAGGACGCTGACCTCTTCGGCGTTGGAGATCAAGTGACTGTTCCGGTGTGCCTCGATGTAGGCGAGCAGATCGTGGTCGGTTGTCTCCAACAGGACGAAGGGGCCGTCAAGCCCGGCATGATTCTGTCGGCCGACCGGCAAAACCTGGAGCGAGACGCCCGGGAGGGCTGCGCACTCACGGAGTCGGTGCAACTGTTCCTGATACACGGCCGTGCCGCCGAGGCGGTCCATCAAAACAGCCTCGGAGACGATGAAACTGGCGCTCGGAGGAGCTTTCCGGCGCAAAACGGCCTGCCGTTCGATCCGAGCAGCAACCCGACTCTCGATCTCATCCTCGTTGAGCAGGGGGATGTTGCTCTCGCACGTTGCGCGAGCATAATCCTCAGTCTGGAGCAGCCCAGGTACCACCTGGTTCTCGTACGAGGAGAGGGTGATCGCCTCCCGCTCGTACGTGATGAACTCCGCCGCCCAGACCGGGTACTTGTCCCGCTCCGGCAGGTGTTCCACCGCTACCGCGAGGGCGCCCTTGGTGTCGAGGGCGCGGTCCATGTCGGTGGCGAGGTCGGGTTGGAGGGCGCGTCTGCCCTGTTCGATGGAGGCGATGGTCTCCTCGTGGACGATGAGGCGCTCGGCCAGTTCTCGTTGGGTGAGTCCGGCGACCTTGCGGAACATGGCCACCTGGGCGCCCACGAGCCGCAGTGCGGACGCGTTCTTCTTCGGCTTCTGCCAGGGGTGCATGGTGACCAACTCCCCACCCGGGTCCGTACGTGACCGGCGACGCGCCCGTACGCGCGATCCGTACGGGTTGACGCTCTGGTCCACCGTAGTCACTGAGCGCAACCCTTGCCGCATGAACGACGACATCCGACCGACCGGTTCCCGTGCGTGTTTCTACCCACGTGAGAGGCGATCCGTGCCCGCTGCACGGGAGTTCGCCCGGCAGGCCCTGGTGGGGTGGGGACTCGGGGAGCTCGCGGACGCGGTGTTGCTCTGCGTGAGCGAACTGGCCACCAACGCCCTGCTGCACGGTGTTCCGGCGGGGCGGGGGTTTCTGCTGCGCCTCGCGGTGGCCGAAGAGGGGCCGCTGCGCATCGAGGTCCATGACAGCGGCGACGGTCATCCGTGCCTCGTCGCGGACTCCGGCGCCGGGTGCGAGTCGGGGCGGGGGTTGCTGCTCGTGGAGGCGCTGTCCGAGAAGTGGGGCGAGGCCCTGCGGGAGCCCGGCAAGATCGTCTGGTGCGAGTTCGCGTGCGGCGATGCCGAGGCCGTAGAGACGCAGTTCGCCGGGATCGACCGGGTGATCGTCGAGGCCACGGCGGGGGCAGATGTGCTTCCGGCGCTGCCCGGGGTCTCGGACGATCAGCTCACGGAGGCGGAGCGGCGTGAAGTACGGGATGCCATGGAACTGATCTACGGGTGCGAAGACCTTCCGGAACTCGACGCACAGGACGTACACGTGGTGCCCGTCTGAGCCCGGGCCGGGCCCTGCCGGGTTGCCGGTGGAACGGTGCCACGGGAACCGGCCGGGCGAGGCAGTATGGAGACGCCACCCGAGCCGAAGGAGACGAGCCGACCATGAGCGCAGAACGAGCGAGCAGCCCCGGTCAGGTGCCGCAACCAGCCGCTACGCCCGAGGCGCTCCGTTCGGCTCTGGCGATAGTGGCTCCTGTCCGGCTTCCTGCGTTCGACCAGGAAAGAATCGCCGCCACCGACGCGGCCCGTTCCGCTGTCTCAGCCGCGCCGCTGCGGCGTTTTGTCGAGCAGTGGGCCGTGTACGTCGCGATCGAGCGGCACCCCGACCGCGCGGCAAGACTGCGCGAGCTGGAAGCGCGGGCAGCGACCGTGGATGACCTTGACGAGGCCCGCCGCGTGGCCGCTGAAGTAGGCGCGATCCTTGCCACTGCTGCGATCGAGGCCGGGCTCGACCGGGGCGAGGACGGCACATGAGCGACGGTGACGGATGGCGGTGGGACTACGTTCCCGACGAGCAACTGACCAATGGCGTGCCCGCGCACGTCGTGGCCGAGGCCGAGCACATCGCGGCCGAGCTGTAGCCCTCGCCGGGTTGGCTATTGACGTCAGCGATCTGGGATCCGGGCCCCGGCCAGGTCAGCCCGGCGGCGTTCGCAGGTTCGAGCTGGCGAGCGGGGGATGGGTGGATGTGCTCGTGCTGCCTCGGTCCTGCCTGGTGGCGATCGTGCTGATCATGCCGCCCGTCCAGCACCTGTAGCCCTGCAAACACGGCAGCGCCCGGCCCTCCACACCTTCCGTTCTAGTGGTCGTCGCAACACCCCAGCTCAGGGGATGCGATGGAGTTCGAAGCTCGGAAGGATCGGAAGCCTCAGGGGCGCAAGAGGCTGCACGCTGAGCGGGAGGCATACTTCCGGCTCGTGCAGCAGGGATACAGCAGTGCAGGGGCGGCCAAGCGTGTAGGCGTCCACCCGCGAACCGCTCGCGGGTGGCGTAACGGTCGTCTATTCAATAGCGGCAGGGTCGAGCCGCCCGTTCGTTCGCAGCGGGCGGCCGTTCCTGTTTCGTCGGGCCGGTACCTCGGCGAGCAGGAGCGCATCCACATCGCCGACCGGCTACGGGAGAAGGCGACGGTCCGGGCCATCGCCGCCGAGCTAGGACGCAGTCCCTCCACGGTCAGCCGGGAGATACGCCGCAATGGCGCGCTCTGGCGCGGCACCGAGTGGACCTACCGGCCCTACGTCGCCGAATCCCGCGCGGCTGCCCGCCGACCCCGGCCCAAGCCCGGCAAGATCGGCCGCTGCCCACGGCTGCGGGACTACATTCAGGAACGTCTGGAGAAACGCTGGAGCCCGGAGCAGATAGCCCACCAGCTCCGCCGGGACTTCCCCGACGACCTGGAGATGCGCGTGACGCACGAGACGATCTACCAGGCGCTCTACGTCCAGGGCCGCGGAGAGCTCCGCCGTGAACTCACCCAGGCCCTGCGGACCGGACGGGCCCGCCGGCGCCCCCATCGCCAGGCATACAAGCGCCAGCCGAGATTCACCGCGCCGATGGTGATGATCAGCGACCGGCCCGCAGAGGTCGCCGACCGGGCCGTTCCCGGCCACTGGGAAGGCGACTGCATCGTCGGAGCGAACCACGGCTCCGCCATCGGCACGCTGGTCGAGCGGACCACCCGCTTCACCATGCTGGTGCACCTGCCCAACGGCCACCGGGCCGAGCACTTCCACCAAGCTCTCACCGCTACCATCAGCGAACTTCCGCCTCACCTGCGACGGTCACTGACCTGGGACCAGGGCAACGAGATGGCTGGCCACCAGCTCTTCTCCACCGCCACGGACATGCCGGTCTACTTCTGCAATCCCGCCAGCCCATGGCAGCGCGGCTCCAACGAGAACACAAACGGCCTGCTGCGGCAGTACTTCCCCAAGGGAACCGACCTGGCCCGCTACAGCCGCGAGGACCTGGACGCCGCGGCTGCCGAACTCAACAGCCGTCCACGCAAGACGCTCGGCTGGGAAACCCCAGCCGAGCGTCTGTCTAAACTGCTCGCCACCACACGTCAGTGATCACGTGTTGCGACGATCCCTGGAATTCAAGCACGGGGGCCGGGCGCTGCCGTGGCGGACAGAACCTAGAGCTGCTCGGGGGTGTGGATGCCCAGCAGCGTCATTCCCTGGCGCAGCGTGCGGCCGGTCAGGGTGCAGAGGAAGAGCCGGTTCTCGCGGACGTCCGCGGGGGTCTCGGGCTTGAGGACCGGGCACTGCTCGTAGAACGTCGCGAAGGCCGAGGAGACCGCGTAGAGGTAGGACGCCAGCTTGTGCGGCTCGTAGGTGTCCGCGACACCCGCGAGGGCGTCACCGAACTCGTCCAGCAGCAGGCCCAGCGCGCGCTCGGCCGGGGCCAGCGGCAGCTCCGGGCGGGCGACGGCCCGGGCTTCTCCGGCCTTGCGGAGAATGGACTGGGTCCGGGCGAACGCGTACTGGATGTACACGCTCGTGTCGCCGGTCAGGGACACCATCCGGTCCAGGTCGAAGACGTAGTCGCGGCCCAGGGACGTCGACAGGTCCGCGTACTTGACCGCGCCGATGCCGACCTCGGCGCCGCGTTCCGCGACCTCCTCGTCGGAGAGCTCCTCGTTCTTCTCCCGCACGACGACGGCGGCCCGCTCGACGGCCTCGTCGAGCAGGTCGACCAGCCGGACGGTCTCACCCTCACGGGTCTTGAACGGCTTGCCGTCCTTGCCCAGCACCGTGCCGAACGGCAGGTGCTTGACGGTGACCTCTTCGGTGAGCCAGCCGGCCCGCCGGGCGGTCTCGAAGACCATGCGGAAGTGCAGCGCCTGCCGGGCGTCCACCACGTAGAGGAGGGTGTCGGCCTTCAGGTTGCCGGTCCGGTCGCGGATCGCCGACAGGTCGGTGGCCGCGTAGCCGAAGCCGCCGTCCGCCTTCTGCACGATGAGCGGGACCGGCTCGCCGTCCTTGCCCTTGATCTCGTCGAAGAAGACGCAGAGCGCGCCGTTGGAGCGCACCGCGACGCCGGTGTCCTCGAGGATCCGGCAGGTCTCGACGAGCATGTCGTTGTACGCGGACTCGCCGACGATGTCGTCGTCCTGGATCGCGATGTCCAGCTTGTTGTAGACCGAGTAGAAGTAGATCTTCGACTCGTCGACGAACCGCTGCCAGAGCGCCAGCGTCTCCGGCTCCCCGGCCTGCAGGTCCACGACCCGCTTGCGGGACCGGTCCTTGAACGCCTCGTCGGCGTCGAAGAGCGTCCTGGCTGCCTTGTACGTCCGGTTGAGGCGGGACATCGACGCCTCGCCGTCGGTGTCGGCGGGGGAGTGGTCCAGCTCGTGCGGGTGCTCGATCAGGTACTGGATGAGCATGCCGAACTGGGTGCCCCAGTCGCCGATGTGGTGCCGGCGGATCACCGTCTCGCCCTCGAACTCCAGGATCCTGGCGATGGCGTCACCGATGACGGACGACCGCAGATGGCCGACGTGCATCTCCTTGGCCACGTTCGGCTGGGCGTAGTCGATCACCGTGGTGCCGGGGTCCGCGGTCAGCGGCACGCCGAGCCGGTCGTCGGCGGCGCGGGCGGCCAGCGTCGTGGTGATCGCCGCGTCGGAGATGGTGATGTTGAGGAAGCCGGGGCCCGACACCTCGATCTCGGAGATCAGCTCGTCGGTGGGCAGACCGGCGACGACCTGGGCCGCGAGCTCCCGCGGGTTCGCCTTGTTCTTCTTCGCCAGGCCCAGCACACCGTTGGCCTGGAAATCGGCCCGGTCGCTTCGGCGCAGCAGCGGGTCGGCATCGACGGCCGACGGCACGGCGGCCGCCAGGGCGGCCGAGACACGCTGCTGGACAGAGGCGGAAAGGGATGCGACCGAGGCCATGGGGTGGGTGCCATTCCGGTTGGGGGAGTGGGAAACCCTTCGAGTATCCCACGGGAGCGCATCCCCTTTTCGGTCCCTGAATCCGGCTGATCGCGAGCCGCGGGCGAGCCGCCGGTAATCCGTGCGCGACGCCGCATTGCGGTCTGTGAGAATGGGTGCGACATGCTGTCGAGGAAGGAAGTGCCGATCGTGGCTCAGAGCCCCGAGACCGACTGGGTCTCCCGTTTCGCGGACGAGGTCATTGCCGAGGCGGACCGTCGCGCCCCCGGCAAACCGATCGTCTGCGCATCGGGTCTCAGCCCGTCCGGCCCGATCCACCTCGGCAACCTGCGCGAGGTCATGACGCCGCACCTGGTGGCCGACGAGATCCGCCGCCGCGGTCGTGAGTGCGTCCACATCATCTCGTGGGACGACTACGACCGGTTCCGCAAGGTGCCCAACGGCATCGACCCGTCCTGGTCCGAGCACATCGGCAAGCCGCTGACCGCGGTCCCGGCGCCGGCGGGCAGCGAGTACGGCAGCTGGGCCGAGCACTTCAAGGCGCCGATGATCGCCGCGCTCGGCGAGCTGGGCATCGAGTTCCACGGCATCAGCCAGACCGAGCAGTACACGGCCGGCGCCTACCGCGAGCAGATCCTCTTCGCCATGCGCGAGCGTGCCGCCATCGACGCGATCCTCGACCGGTACCGGACGAAGGACAAGCCGGCGACCGGCAAGAAGCCGCAGCAGAAGCAGCAGAAGCCGCTCGACGAGGCCGAGGTCGAAGCCGCCGCGGGCTCCGGCGCGGCCGACGAGGACGACGGCACCGGCGGCGCGGGCTACTACCCGTACAAGCCGTACTGCTCGGTCTGCAACAAGGACCTCACCACGGTCACGTCCTACGACGACGAGACCACCGAGCTCTCCTACACCTGCGCCTGCGGCCACGCCGAGTCCGTGAAGCTCTCCGAGCACAACCGCGGCAAGCTGGTCTGGAAGGTCGACTGGCCGATGCGCTGGGCGTACGAAGGCGTGATCTTCGAGCCTTCGGGCGTCGACCACTCCTCGCCGGGCTCCTCCTTCGTCGTCGGCGGTCAGATCGTCCGCGAGATCTTCGGCGGTGAGCAGCCCATCGGCCCGATGTACGCCTTCGTCGGCATCAGCGGCATGGCCAAGATGAGCAGCTCGGCCGGCGGCGTCCCCACGCCGTCCGACGCGCTGGAGATCATGGAGGCGCCGCTGGTGCGCTGGCTCTACGCCCGCCGCCGCCCCAACCAGTCGTTCAAGATCGCCTTCGACCAGGAGATCCAGCGCACCTACGACGAGTGGGACGCGCTGGAGCGCAAGATCGCCGACGGCTCGGTGCAGGCCGCCGACGCCGCCGCGTACAGCCGCGCGACCCGCACCGCCGCCGGTGAGCTGCCGAGGACGCCGCACCCGCTGCCGTACCGGACGCTCGCCTCCGTCGTCGACATCACCACCGGCGACGAGGAGCAGACGCTGCGCATCCTGCGCGACCTCGACCCCGCCAACCCCGTCACCTCGCTCGACGCCACCCGGCCGCGGCTCGACCGCGCACAGGCGTGGATCACCACCCACGTCCCCGCCGACCAGCGCACCCGGGTCCGCACCGAGCCGGACACCGAGACCCTCGGCGCGCTCCCGGCCACCGACCGGGCCGCGCTCGACCTGCTCATCGACGGACTCGACGACCACTGGTCGCTGGACGGCCTGACGACCCTCGTCTACGCCGTGCCGAAGCTCCAGGCCGGCCTGGACGCCGACGCCAAGCCCACGCCCGAACTCAAGGTCGCGCAGCGCTCGTTCTTCGCGCTGCTCTACCAGCTGCTCGTCGGCCGGGACACCGGCCCCCGGCTGCCCACCCTGCTGCTCGCGGTGGGCGCGGACCGCGTCCGTACGCTGCTGGGCGCCTGACGATCACAACGATCCCCCGGTTGCCGGATTCTCCGGCGGCCGGGGGATCAGGCGTTTACGGGACCTGTTCCGAGTCCCACTCGGTCCGGTACTGCGACTCGAACTCCGTCAGATAGCGGCGCAGCGTCCCCTCGCTGAGCGGGCCGCCGGTGCGTCCCGTGACGCCGTAGTTCTCCAGCAGATAGCGGCCGAACTGACGCGGGTTGGGAAACTCGTTGACCTCGACGACATAGCGGCGGAACGCCCCGTAGTACTGCTCCTCGCGCGGCACGTCGGGCTCGATGTGCGGCGGGCGGTGCAGGGCGGGTTCCGCTTCCGGCTCCGGGTCGGGTTCGGGCTCGGGGTCCGGTTCCGGGATGTAGCTGTTGACGTTCACGGAGCCGTAGCCATTGGCGAGGGTACGGACGCGGCCGGGGGAGACAGGGACCATCGGGCGGCCGTCGGACCCCGGTGCCGGCTCCGGTACGGGTTCGGGTGCGGGCGCCGGTATTCGAGCGCGTGCGGGCTCCCGGACCGGCTCCTGCCGGGCCACGGGCCGCGGCGCGGGCTCCGGCTGCGCCTGCCGCTGCTGCTGTGGTTCCGGCTGAAGCTGCTCCTGCTCCCGCTGTTCCTGCTGGGCGGCCGGGTGCACCGTCTCCAGGGCCAGGGCGGCCACGGGTACGGGCGGCTGGGCCGGTACCGGTTCCTGGACGGTGATGCCGGCGGCGGCGAGGCCGAGGGTGGCGGTTTCGGCGAGGGGGATGCCGTAGCGGGCCAGCCGCAGCGGCATGAGGGCTTCGATGGGTGCTTTGCGGCGCCAGGCGCGGCCGTAGCGTGCTTGGAGGCGGGCCTGGTAGACGAGGCGGTCCTGCTCGAGGCGGATGACCTGGTCGTAGGAGCGCAGCTCCCACAGCTTCATGCGGCGCCACAGCTTGAAGGTGGGGAAGGGGGCGAGCAGCCAGCGGGTGAGGCGGACCGACTCCATGTGCTTGTCGGCCGTCAGGTCCGCGACCCGGCCCACCGCGTGCCGGGCGGCCTCGACGCAGACGACGAACAGCACCGGGATGATGCCGTGCATGCCGACCCCGACCGGGTCGGGCCAGGCGGCCGCGCCGTTGAACGCGATGGTCGCGGCGGTCAGCAGCCACGCGGTCTGGCGCAGCAGCGGGAACGGGATCCGCATCCACGTCAGCAGCAGATCCAGCGCCAGCAGCACCACGATCCCGGCGTCCACCCCGATCGGGAAGACGTTCGCGAACCAGCCGAAGCCCTTGTTCTGCGCGAGCTCCCGCACCGCGGCATACGATCCCGCGAAACCGATCGCGGCGATCACCACCGCACCGGCGACGACCACACCGACAAGAATCCGGTGCGTCCGGGTCAAACGTATCGCGGGCACCCGCGACCCCTCCCACCCTCGGCAACTGGACGGCCCAGCCTGTCATATGGGGGCGCGGCCAGGTCGTACAAAGGTGCTGAAACCGGTGCAGGTGCGACCGGAGTTGTTACGTGTTCGCCGCCGCGTTCGCCGCCGCGACCGAAGCCACGGTCTCCTTCGCCGCCGCGACCGCGTCCTTCTGCAGCTGATCGGCCGCCGGGGTCTTCGCGCCCTCGAAGCCCGCCCCGTTGTGGGAGAGGATCACGATGACGTTGCCGGTCCGCACGACGACCGTCTCGTCCTGGTAGTTCAGCTTGTCCTTCTCCACCAGCGCGCTCACCAGGGTCGCCTCGTCGCCGACGCCGTCCGCCTTCGCGGACGTGGCGCCCTTGACCTGGGTCGCCGTGGCGACCTGCTCCGCGAAGCGCTTCTTGGCCTGCTCCTCGCCGCTGCCGACACCGTTCGCCGAGTCGAAGCGCTGCAGGCTCACGTCCAGCCAGCGGAACTGGTAGCCGTCGAGCCCGTTCCAGGAGCAGCCGCCGCGCTGGTCCTGGACCGAGGACTTCGCCGCCGTGCCCGCCGCGGACTTCACCTTCGGGACGAGTCGCGCCACGGTGGCCTGCGTCACCGACTTGCAGGCGTCGGGCAGCTTCGCGAACTTCGCGGCGGCGGCGGGAGCCGCCGAAGCGGACGTCTTGCCCGAGCCCGCGCCGTCCGGCTTCTTGGACGAGTCCGACCCCGACGAGCAGCCGGCGACGAGCAGTACCGGCACGGCGGCACAGGCGAGAACTCGGGCGATTCGCGGTGCTGAACGGTGCATGGGTCCTTCGCTCACTTCGTTGCTCCGACGGGGCGGTGGGCCGGCCGGGGCCGGGAAACGGACAGCCTACGGGGCGTCCGTTATCGGACGATCCGCTGTCACTTGATCGTCTTGACGAGCACGTCCGCCACTTGCTCCGCGCCCTGCTGCAGGTCAGCGCTCTGCGGAGCGGTGGCCTTGTCCGCCGACCACTGCGCGTACGAGACGGTCACGAGGACATTCGCCGTACGGAAAACGAGAGTGATGTCACGGTGCACCCCCGAGTCGCGGGTCATCAGCTCGTCGTCGAGGAAGGCCGCGTCGCCGACATCGGTGAGCAGTCGCGGTGCGAGATCGGGGGAGGTCACCGGAGAGGTCGCCGGAGAGGCCGGCGCGGTGGTGGGCGTCTGGCCCGGCAGACCGGCCGGGCTGCCGGGCGGCGCCACGGGCGGCGTCGTCGCCGGAGCGCCCGGAGCGCCCGGAGTGCCCGGGGTCGTCGGGATGCCGGCCTGCAGCACCTTGGTGTCGTAGTCGGACTCGGCCTGCGCCTCGTCGCTCACCCCGGGGTCGTACGACACGACCCGCTCGAAGTCGATCTGCAGATAGCGGTTCCCCTGCGACGTCTCACCGGTCCAGGTGCAGCCGACCCGCCGGTTGGTGTCGTAGGTGAGCTCGGCATCACCCGTGTAGTCCGGTGCGTTCGGCACCAGCTTCTTGAGCGTGTCGGGTCCGAGCGAGCCGCACGGCTCCGGCAGCTTGCGGTACTTGCCGGGCGGCGCGGGGACGATCGTCTGGTCACCGGTCGCGGACTTGGCGTCCACCGCCGCCGGGTCCGCATCGCCGTCCGCGGTGCAGGCACTCAGCCCCGAGACGGCCAGTACGGCCGCGCAGACGATGCCCAGCAGTCCTCGCGATGGCTGCACTGGCCAGGCTCCTTCCGCCGGGGGGTGCCCCGAAATCCCTTGGCGCGCGCGTGCGTGCCGTGGACACAATGTCTACCGCACCTGCTGACGCGGCTGCGTGGCCGCCTGTGGTTATCGGGCGTTTCGTCCACATTATTGATGTCGTCACGGCGTGATTTCGTTGTGCCCATTTGTCCGTTCGAGAAGGGGGATGGAGATGTCCTACACCGAGGTGCCCGGCGTCCGGGTGCCGATCCGCATGTGGACCGACCCGGCTTCCGTCGAGGACGGCGCGATGCAGCAGCTCCGCAACGTCTCGTCGCTGCCCTGGATCAAGGGCCTCGCCGTGATGCCGGACGTCCACTACGGCAAGGGCGCGACGGTCGGCTCCGTCATCGCCATGCACGGCGCGGTCTGCCCCGCGGCGGTCGGCGTCGACATCGGCTGCGGCATGAGCGCGGTGAAGACCTCCCTCACGGCCAACGACCTGCCGGGCGATCTGTCCCGGCTCCGCTCGAAGATCGAGCAGGCGATCCCGGTCGGGCGTGGCATGCACCAGGAGATGGTCGACCCGCGCCGTATGCACGGCTTCCCGACGGCGGGGTGGGACGAGTTCTGGGCGGGCTTTGACGGGCTGGCGAAAGAGGTCAAATTCCGTCATGAACGGGCCACGAAGCAGATGGGAACGCTCGGCGGAGGCAATCACTTCTGCGAAGTAACGATCGCCGATGACAACTCCGTGTGGCTCATGCTGCACTCCGGCTCCCGCAACATCGGCAAGGAGCTCGCCGAGTACCACATCGGCGAGGCGCAGAAGCTGCCGCACAACCAGGACCTGGCCGACCGCGACCTCGCGGTCTTCATCTCCGACACCCCGCAGATGGCGGCCTACCGGCGCGACCTCTTCTGGGCGCAGGAGTACGCCAAGCGCAACCGCGCGATCATGATGGCACTCTTCCAGGACGTGGTCCGCAAGGAGTTCAAGAAGGCCAAAGTGACCTTCGACGACGTGATCAGCTGCCACCACAACTACGTGGCGGAAGAGCGTTACGACGGCATGGACCTGCTCGTCACCCGTAAGGGCGCGATCCGGGCCGGCTCCGGTGAGTTCGGCATCATCCCGGGCTCGATGGGCACCGGCTCGTACATCGTGAAGGGCCTCGGCAACGCCGACGCGTTCAACTCCGCCTCGCACGGCGCGGGCCGCCGGATGAGCCGGGGCGCGGCGAAGAAGCGGTTCACGACGCGCGACCTGGAGGAGCAGACGCGGGGCGTGGAGTGCCGGAAGGACTCCGGCGTCGTCGACGAGATCCCGGGCGCGTACAAACCGATCGAGAAGGTCATCGAGCAGCAGCGGGACCTGGTCCAGGTCGTGGCGAAGCTGAAGCAGGTCGTCTGCGTCAAGGGCTGAGACACGTCGGTACGGCGGTGGGGGCGGGTGTGATCACCTGCCCCCACCGGCATGTCCTGCTCAGAGCTCGCGGTGGACCTTGTAGTTGGAGGCCTGGGCGCGGGGGCGGACGACGAGGAGGTCGATGTTGACATGCGCGGGGCGGGTGACGGCCCAGGCGATGGTGTCGGCGACGTCGTCGGCGGAGAGGGGTTCCGCGACGCCCGCGTAGACCTTGGCGGCCTTGTCGGCGTCGCCGCCGAAGCGGGTGACGGCGAACTCGTCGGTCTTCACCATGCCGGGTGCGATCTCGATGACGCGGACCGGGTCGCCGCACAGTTCGAGGCGGAGGGTCTCGGCGATGACGTGCGCGCCGTGCTTGGCGGCCACGTAGCCGCCGCCGCCCTCGTAGCTGGCCAGGCCGGCGGTGGAGGAGAGCACGACGACCGTGCCGTCGCCACTGGCGGTGAGGGTCGGGAGCAGAGCCTGGGTGATGTTGAGGACGCCGAGCACGTTGACCTCGTACATCGCGCGCCAGTCGGCGGGGTCCGAGGTGGCGATGGTGTCGGCGCCGAGGGCGCCGCCCGCGTTGGCGACGAGGACGTCGCAGCGGTCGAGGGACGCGGCGAAGGCGTCCACGGCGGCGCGGTCGGTGACGTCCAGGGCGTGCGCGGCGGCCGAGTGGCCCGCGGCGGTGAGCTCCTTGGCGAGCGCTTCGAGGCGGTCGGCGCGGCGGGCAGTGAGCAGCACGTGGTAGCCGGCGGCGGCGAGCTTGCGGGCGGTCGCGGCACCGATGCCGCTGCTCGCCCCGGTGACCACTGCGGTACGGATGCTCATGTCACGGCGCCTTTCGACTGCGGATGGCTTGCCCATCGAGCATAAGTGGCGGGTCGGTGGCGTCCGCCGTCCGGATCGGATCTTCATTAGCATCGTCGTGCCCGGGTGTTCCGGCCGGGCCGGATCGTTCATGGAGGAATCAGTTCAGTGGTCGGCACGGGCACGGACGCCGCTGCGGCGCGGGTGGCGGAAGCGGGGGCGCGCCCGGCGCGGCGGCGGTTGCTGTGGCCGGTGGCCGTATGGCTGCTGACCCGGCTGGTGCTGGTGTCCGCGGCGCTGCGGCTCGGCCCGTTCAGCAGCAAGGACGGCCCGGACGTCTCGGTGTCGAAGGTGTACCGCGGCTGGTACGACGTGCTGAGTTCGGGCAGCTTCCCGCACGACGACGTGTCCTGGCAGTACCCGCCGGGCGCCGCGCTGCCGATTCTCGCCCCGCGGCTGGTGCCGTTCCTGGACTACTCGCACGCGTTCATCGTGCTGTGCGCGGTGTGCGACGCGGCGGTGCTGGCGGCGCTGGTGTACGCGGCCCGGTACCCGGACGGCCGGCGCAGTGTCGCCGGCGTCTGGATGTGGGTGGCGGGGCTGCCGCTGCTGAGCACGGTGCCGTGGAGCCGGTTCGACGTGATGGTGACGGCGGTCGCGGTGGGGGCGCTGCTGGCGGCCGGTACGCGGCGGGTGTGGGCGGACCGGGTGTTCGGGGTGCTGGTCGGGATCGGCGCGGTGGTGAAGGTGTGGCCGGTGCTGCTGCTCGTGGGTACGGCGCGCGGGCGGCGCACCCGGCACGCGTGGGTGGCGGCGGCGGTGTCGGCGGTGCTGGTGACGGTGGTCTTCCTGCTGGCGATGCCGGGCGCGCTGTCGTTTCTGACGTATCAGGGGGACCGCGGCATCGAGGTGGAGTCGCTCGGCGCGCTGCCGTTCCATCTGGCGCGGCACTTCGGCTGGTCGGGGCACTGGGCGCCGCGCGACGGTTCGATGGAGTTCATCGGCCCGTATGTGCAGGTGGTGGCGCGGGTGAGTGCGGCCCTGACGGTCGTCGCGTTCGGCTGGCTGCTGTTGTGGCGGGTGCGGTCGCGGGTGGGGCGTACGGAGGCCTGGGTGCTGCCGGACGCGGCGCTGACGGCCGTTCTGCTGTTCGTGGTGACGAGCCGGGTGATCAGCCCGCAGTACATGGTGTGGCTGGTGGGCCTGGCGGCGGTGTGCCTGCTGCACCGGGGGACGACGCAGCGGCCGGTGGCGTGGCTGGTGCTCGCCGCGTGCGTGCTGACGACGGCGGTGTTCCCGTACCTGTTCCGGGATCTGCTCGGCGGCTCGGTCCCGGCGGCGCTGCTGCTGGCGGCGCGCGATCTGATCCTGCTGGGGGCTGCGGTGCTGTCCGCGGCGCGGCTGTGGCGGGGAACGGTGCCGCCCCGGCGGACGGTCAGCGGACCTTGAAGCCCTGCTCGGTGAGCCAGCGGAAGACGTCGGGGACCTGGGACTTCCAGACGGCGGTGCCGTGGCCGCCGGCGCCCTCCGCGATCTGCACGACCTTGACCTTCGTCGGGGTCTTCGCCGCCTTCCGCAGGGCCACACCGTCCTGGTAGCCGTCGCCCGAGGCGCCGGAGATGTAGAGCGCCGTGTGCGGCGGGTGCGCGGCGTGCTGCAGCATGAACAGCGGGTTGGCCTTCTCGCGCAGCACCGGGTCCTTGGCGGTGAGGGAGTCCTTCTCCGCGGCGGGGTTGTTGTACCCGGACAGGCTGACGCCGGCCGCGTACCGGTCGGGGTGCTCGATGGCGAGGCGCGCGGCGCAGTGGGCGCCGGCGGAGTATCCGACGACGGCCCAGCCCGCGGCGTTGTCCTGGACGCGGAAGTTGTCGGTCACCATGCGGCGGACGTCGACGCTCAGCCAGGTGTCGGCGTTGACCTTGCCGGGGATGTTGGCGCAGCCGGTGTCCTGGCCGCCGAGCAGCGTGGTGCGCGGTGAGATGAGGATGAACGGGGCGACCTTGCCGCTCGCCATCAGGGGCTTGAGCTGCGACTGGACCTTGAGGGTGCCGTACCAGGCCTTGGCGGAGCCGGGGTAGCCGGGGAGCATCTCGACGACCGGGAACTGCTTGTCCTTGAAGGCGGGGTCGTTGTACTGCGGCGGCAGCCAGACGTAGACCTCGCCCTGGACGCCGGACACCCGGCCCTTGAGGTCGGCCTGCTGGACGTCGTCCATGTTCGGGCCCTTGGCCTGCTTGAACTTCTGCTCGATCTTCGGCTCGCGCTTGGCCTGCGCCGCGCCTCCGTCGGGACCGAGGTCGGCGGTGGCCTGGACGTGGGTGCCGGTGCCGAGGAGGTCTTCCCAATTGTCGTACAGGTTGTTGGAGTTGTTCACGATCACGAAGACCATGAGCACCGAGGTCACCTGGCAGAGCAGCAGCATGCCGAATCTGGCCGCGTGCCGTACCGCCCGCGGTCCGCGCAGCCGGCTCCACAGGGTGAGCGGCAGTGCCAGGGCGACCAGCACGAAGAGGATCGTGCACAGGAAGAACGGGGTCCCCGTCAGGCTCATCACAACTCTCGATTCCCAATCTTGGGCGCAGTGCCCCGGCCCAGCGTTCCGCCCGCGTGTGAGCCTCTCGCCATGACGAGACGGAATTCGGGCTGTCTGGGTTGCCCGGCTTCTCCCCGGTAATTGGGACGAGGGTCACGCCGGTTACGGGCAACGGCGGCGGTGTGATCCACGGCACCCCGGCGGGCCGGAACGGTGGGTGGAGATCCGGAATCACAACAGGCGTAAGCGTCGCTTCGCCCTGTCGGGCCGGATGAAGAGGGGGACAACCCCGTGAAACGTTGGCCCATGGCAGCGGCCGCCGTCCTGGTGCTGCTCCTCTTCGCCGGTTACGGTTCGCGGCCTGTTCCGTTCAGCGGCAGCGGTCCGGACTTCCCGCACAGTTCGGCGGGGACGGCCGCGTCGGTCCTGACCGGCACGCACGCACCGTTCACGGAGCAGCGGACGACGCTGGCGAGCGGTACCAAGATCGGTGTGACGACGTACCGGGGGAAGAAGTCCGGGTTCACGGGCAAGGTCTGGGTGTGGGCGCCGCCGCAGTACTACGACCCGAAGTACGCGAAGAGCGCGTTCCCGGTGCTGATCGCGCTGCCCGGGGCCTACGGCTTCCCGGAGAACTACTGGACGCGCGGCAGCCTGGGCCTTCAGGAGGACGTGGCGCGGTGGACGTCGCAGGGCAGCAGCCTGCCGTTCATCATCGTCATGCCGGTGATGAATCCCGGGCCGCACTATCACGACTGCAGTGACATCCCGGGTCAGCAGAAGATGGGGACCTGGATGACGAGCGATGTCCCGGACCTGGTCCGGGCGAACTTCCGTACGTTCAAGGACCGCGACGGCTGGGCCTTCATGGGCTCGTCGTCGGGCGGTTTCTGCGCGCTGAAGAGCGTGCTCCAGCACCCGGAGACGTTCAAGGCGGCCATAGTGAGCGGCCCCGACATCGTGCCGGACTCGTCCCTGTGGCGCGGTCACCTCGACGCGAAGCAGGCGAACAACCCGCAGGTCCTGGCGCAGCGGCTGATCGACCGGCACGGGCCCGAGGTGTACCTCGCGTTCCAGGTCGGGACCGAGGAGAGCCGCGGGGAGCTGGCGAAGGTGAAGCAGTTCATCGCCGGCTACGGGACCGGCCCGGTCAGGACCCGCCTGCAGGTCATAGTGGGCGGCGGCCACAACGGGCTCTCCTACCTGCGGGGCATGGGGCAGGGCTCCATGAAGTGGATCAGCGACCATCTGCGGGGCCCGGCACCGGCGGCGTGACGGCCCTGCCGGTCCGGACCGGACGTGGCGTCGGCCTCAGCGCCGGAAGGCGAGGACGCGCCGGAGCAGTGCGGTGGCCCGCCAGTACGCGTCCAGGGCGAATCCGGCGGCGGCGGCGAGCGCCAGCACGGGCCGGGCGAACGGCGGGGCGGTGAGCTGACGACCGGTCGCCATCGTGCTGGATGTCGGAAATGTAGCCATATTTGGACGGTAGCGACTGGTCCGGCGCATGTCCTGCCAGACGCACCCGAACCGCGCCAATGCCTTCCGATGGACGTTACTCGCTGCGCGAGGCCAGATACGCCCTTGCTTTCACCAGTACGGCCGCACGGGCGCCGAACGCCACGCATTCCCCCCGGCCCGGAGATCCGCACCCGCATTCCGCCGTCCGGGTTCCGTTCCAGCGCGACGACGTCCTTGGGCGCGAACGTCCATCCGTCGATCCTCAGGTCGGACACACCCGTGAACGACAGGAACATCTCGAACGCGTTGAGCCCCTTCTCCGTCCATTCGGGCAGCGGGTGATCGGGAAGCCGGTCCAGTGCGAAGCCGAGGGTGACGCGGGCAGGGCCCCCGGTGGTTGCCGAGCGCTACGCAGCGGGTGTGGCGGGTGTGGGGAGGAGGGTGCGCAGATCGGCGATCTCGTAGCCGCGGGCGCGGACCGCGTCGATGATCAGCGGGAGGGCCAGGGCGTCGAGGATCGGGCCGCGGCCGTTCGGGTCGCCGACGTGCATCTGGATGATCTCGCCCGGCGCCAGGGAGTTCAGGGCACGGTTGACGGCCTTCTGCACGGTCATCCCGCCCGCCGTGCCGAGGTAGCCGTTGGTGTCGTCGGTCCACTCGATGTTGGCGAAGCCCATCGCGTTGACCTCCGCGACCTGCTGCGCGTTGGTCTCGCCGTAGGGGAAGCGGAAGAACGGCAGCGGCGCCGTCCCGATCGCCGCGCGAAGGGCCTGGTCGGCGAGGCGCACCTCGCGCTCCCGGCCCGAGCAGGTCAGGTCGGCGAAGTGCGGGTGGCTGTAGCTGTGGCTGGCGATGCCGTGTCCGGCCGCCGCCATCGACCGGGCCGCGGCCGGGTGCAGTTCGGCGAACTGGCCGGTGAGGAAGAAGGTGGCCGGCGCCTGGTAGTCGTGCAGCACCTTCAGGACGGTGTCCAGGCCCGTCTCGTCCCACGCCGAGTTGAACGTCAGCGCGACCACCTGACGATCGGTGGGCATCGTGCGGACCGTCCTGCCGAGGAGGTTCGACGGCAGCGCGGCTGTCGGCGTCGTGCCTGTCGTGCCTGTCGGGCATACGGCTGCCGGTGCGGGTGCCGCGGCGGCCACGACGGCGAGCCGGTCGGGCCGGTCGGGCCGGTCGGGAGGAGTCAGGCCGGTCGCGGGGACGGCGGCCGACGCGACGATCGCGGCCATGGCGGCGACGGTGGTCAGCACCCGGCCGAGGATCCGGGGCGGCTGTGAGCTCGGGAGAGCGGTGCGCTGGTTCATATCGCGGTCAGCGTAGGAGCGTCCGGCACGGTGGACAGGACGGCGCGAGGCGGGGCGCGTGTCGTTCGCCGGGGTGGCCCATCCCGGGGCATGCCGGGCCGCCGGTACGGCGGACTGATCCATCCGTGTGAGGGTCCCGTCCTTGACGCGAATTGCCGTGCGACGGCGTACTACGTTGCTGGTCCAGGCATATGCCGTAGGGCCGAGGCGAGGATGAAACGGGCATGGTTGCGACACCGGTTGACGGCACGGGGGACGGTCGGCCGGCGCGACCGCGCTCGGCCTCGCAAGCCGGAGCCCCGCCCGCGCCGACGCGCCGCCCGCCGGCCCGCACCGTGGGATGCCCCGTCCGGCGGTCACCGGTGCCTTCGCGCGCCGGGACTTCAAGTGGCTGCCCATCACGGATCAGAAGGCGGCGCTGACCTTCGACTGCGGCGCCGGCCCGGACGGCGCCGAGATGATCCTCAAGACGCTGCGGGACCGGCGGGTACCGGCGACCTTCTTCATGACCGGACGCTTCGCCGCGGACAACCCCGCGCTGGCCCGGTACATCGCGCGCCGCTACCCGGTGGGCAACCACTCCATGACCCACCCGTCGTTCCCCACCATCACCCCGCAGCGGCGGGCCGAGGAAGTCCAGTCGGCGGCCGACGCGATCGAGACGGCCATCGGCAGGCCGTCCGAGGCGCTGTTCCGCTTCCCCTTCGGGCTCCGCACCCGGCCGTGCATCACCGAGGTCAACGCCGCCGGCTACGTCCCGGTCAAATGGACGGTGGACACCGCGGGCTGGAAGGGCACGATCGGCGGGGCGAGCACGGCGACGGTCGTCGACCGGACCCTGCAGGCCCTGCGGCCGGGCGCGATCGTCCTGATGCACCTCGGTGCCACGCCGGAGGATCACTCCGCAGTCGACGCCACCGCGCTGCCCGACCTCATCGACGCCATCAGGACCCGCGAATACGGCTTCACCACCCTCCGGGGCCTGCTCGCCGCGCGTTGACCTCCCGCTCACCCGTCCGGCAGAAAGCGATCATGGGCCAGATCTCCCGCAGGACCCTGACCACGGCCGCCGCGGCCGGGGCGGTGACGGCCGGGTCCGTCACGATCGGCGGCGGCACGACGTCGTACGCGGCGTCCGGGCGCCGCGACGGAGCACAGAACGGGCGCCGGCAGTTCCGCGGCATGTGGCTGACCACCGCGTTCAACCGCGACTGGCCGTCCCCCGGGCTGTCCCCTGCCGGGCAGCGGCGGGAGTTGGCCGGGCTGCTGGACATCGCGGTCACCCGCCGGTTGAACGCGGTCGTTCTCCAGGTCAGAGGGCTGGCGGACGCGCTGTGGCCCTCGCCGTACGAGCCGTGGGCGAAATGCCTCACCGGTGTTCAGGGACGCGATCCGGGCTGGGACCCGCTGGACTTCGCCGTACGCGAAGCGCACCTGCGCGGGCTGGAGTTGCACGCCTGGTTCAACCCGTACCGGATCGCCACACACCCTGACCCGACACGGCTGTCGGCCGCCCACCCGGCGCGGCTGCACCCCGAGTGGGTGGTGCCCTACGGCAAGGCGCTCTTCTACAACCCCGGGCTTCCCGAGGTCCGCCGCTTCGTCCAGGACGCGATGCTCGACGCCGTCGCCCGCTACGACGTGGACGGCCTGCACTGGGACGACTACTTCTACCCGTACCCGATCCCCGGGCAGACCTTCGACGACGACGCCGCGTACGCGCGGTACGGCGGGGACTTCCCCGACCGGGCCGCCTGGCGGCGCGACAACATCGACCTTCTGGTGCGCGAGACCGGGCTGCGGATCGAGGAGCTGAACCGGTCCCCGCTGGGCGGCGGTTCACCGCGCGAGCGGCGGGTGCGCTTCGGCGTCAGCCCGTTCGCGATCTGGCGCAACCGGACCACGGACCCCGAGGGTTCCGACACCCAGGGCGCCGCCGAGTCCTATGACGGCATCTACGCCGATACGCGTACCTGGGTGCGGCGGGGATGGATCGACTACATCGCGCCGATGATCTACTGGCATATCGGGAACGATGTGGCCGACTACGCCCGGCTTGTCTCCTGGTGGGCGGAAACATGCCGTGGCACGAACACGCATCTGTACATTGGTGAGGCTCTGTACAAAGCGGGCAACCCGGCTCAGTTCAGCGCCTGGCAGGATCCGGCGGAACTCTCCCGGCATCTCACTTTCGGCCACCGCTTCCCCGAGGTGCGCGGCAACATCTACTTCGCCTCGAAGGAAGTGGCGGCCGACCGGATCGGGGCCATGCGGCGCGTAGTGGCCGACCACTATCCGACCCGGGTGCGGACCCCGCGCTGACCCCGGCCGGCCCCGCGCCGATCCGGTGAACGACGATCGCGCGGACCCCGGTCGAAGCGGTCCGCGCGATCGGAGGGTCACATCCGGCGGTCTTGTCCGACCGCGCCGACGGCCGTGATCACTCGACCGAGACGCTCGAATCGGCGTCGACCGAGGCTTCCGCGCCCGGCTGGATGGTCGAAACCTGATCGTTCGCGTCGGTGTTGCACTCCCAGGTGTCCCACACCACGACGACCTTGTCCGTGTTGTTCTTGACCGGCATGGGATCCGGCGTGGCACTCGAACCGCCATTGGACGAGTCGGGGGGAGTGAGGTCGAAGCAGCCCACCGGGTCGACGTGGTCGACGCCGTTGATGGTGAGGGTGCCGGTGGCAGCCTGCGCGGAACCAGGCACCGCCACCATGAGCAGGGCGGCGGAGGCGAGAGCGCCCAGAATCGTAACCATGTGTGACCGCATCATGACTCCCTGTCAGGGGGAGTCGACCTTATCCCGCCGAGGTGGGCATATTCGCCCCGAAAGTGCGCATTCGGGCGTACGGGCGAAATCGGGCGAAGCGTGGCAGGTCAGGGCCAGACCAGGCAGTACAGCTGGTGGCCGGCCTCATGGCAGCGGGACGCGAAGCCCTGCCATTCATGGAGCATCTGGTAGATGACGAAGGCATCTCGGGGGCCGCGCCGGTCCGGGACGGTGGACCAGATGAAGGCGGCGGCGCCGAGTTCCTCTTCGCCGGCCTTGCGGAGGGGTTCCACAACGCTCATGGGGAGCTTGACGACGGCGTAGTCCGGGTGGAGGACGACGAGTTCCAGCGGCGGGACCTTGGCCGGGGGTATGCCCTCGATGCCGGTGAGCACCATGGCGGCCATGGTCTCCGGCTTGACCTTGGTGTACATGCCGTTGCCGAGCTCGTCACCGCCGAGCTCCTCGGGGCGCATGGAGATCGGGACCCGGGCGGCTGTGGCGCCATCGGGTGCCCCGAAGTACTTGTAGGTCACCCCCACTCGGCCACCCCTGCTCCCACTCTCCGCGGCTGCTCTGCGATCGCGATCGGCGGACCGACGACGCCTGCCGGTGGGCCGGGCGTGTTGGGGCTCGTGGTCGCCCGTTCCCTCGCCCAGTTCGCCACCGCGCTGCATTTCACTACCCGACCATTCACAGACCCAACCGCGCAACCCGATCATCGTCTCAGATGCCGGGTCGAGACCTGCGCGCGCAACGCCCGGCGTTTGAGAGCATGTGCCTGTGAGCTATCCGTACGAAGCCCCAGTTTCGCAGGTTCTGTTCGACCGAGCTGCCGCCGTGACGCCCGGAGGTGTGAACTCCCCGGTCCGCGCCTTCCGCGCGGTGGGCGGTACGCCCCGGTTCATGGTGTCCGGGAAGGGTCCGTACCTCACGGACGCCGACGGCAGGGAGTACGTCGACCTCGTGTGCTCGTGGGGTCCGATGATCCTCGGCCACGCGCACCCGGAGGTGATCGGCGCCGTACAGGAGGCCGTGACGCGCGGTACCTCCTTCGGCACCCCCGGTGAGGGGGAGGTGCTGCTGGGCGAGGAGATCGTGGCGCGGATCGGCCCGGTGGAGCAGGTCCGCCTGGTGTCGTCCGGGACCGAGGCGACCATGTCGGCGATCAGGCTGGCGCGTGGCTTCACGGGCCGGGCCAAGGTGGTGAAGTTCGCTGGTTGCTACCACGGTCATGTGGACGCGCTGCTGGCGGCGGCCGGTTCCGGGGTCGCCACGTTCGGGTTGCCGGACACGCCCGGGGTGACGGGCGCGCAGGCCGGCGACACGATCGTGCTGCCGTACAACGATCTCGAGGCCGTGCGGGCGGCGTTCGCCGCGCACCCCGGCGAGATCGCGTGTGTGATCACCGAGGCGTCGCCCGGCAACATGGGTGTGGTGCCGCCCGCGGCGGGCTTCAACGCCGGGCTGAAGAGCCTCTGTGCGGAGAACGGCGCGCTCTACATCTCCGACGAGGTGATGACGGGCTTCCGTGTTTCGAAGGCCGGCTGGTTCGGGCTCGACGGTGTCGAACCCGACCTGATGACCTTCGGCAAGGTCATGGGCGGCGGCTTCCCGGCCGCCGCATTCGGTGGCCGCGCGGACGTCATGGGCCATCTCGCACCGGCCGGTCCGGTCTACCAGGCAGGCACGCTGTCGGGTAATCCGGTGGCGACCGCGGCGGGTCTGGCGCAGCTGCGGCTCTGCGACGACGCGGTGTACGCGACCGTGGACGCGGTGTCCGAGCGGGTGTCGTCGCTGGTCAGCGAGGCGCTCACCAAGGAGGGCGTCGCCCACCGGCTGCAGAAGGCCGGGAACATGTTCTCGGTGTTCTTCACCGACGAGCAGGTGACCAACTACGACGAGGCGAAGCGGCAGCAGGCGTTCCGCTTCACCGGGTTCTTCCACTCGATGCTGGCGCACGGCGTCTACCTGCCGCCGTCGGCCTTCGAGTCCTGGTTCGTTTCGGCGGCCCACGACGACGCGGCGATCGAGCGGATCGCCGCCGCGCTGCCGGCCGCGGCGCGCGCCGCGGCCGAGGCGACGGAATGAGCGGGGACGACGGAAAGATGAGCGGCATGACTGACGACACAGAGATCACCGTGGTCCACCTGATGCGGCACGGCGAGGTGGAGAACCCGTCGGGTGTGCTCTACGGGCGGCTGCCCGGCTACCACCTGTCGGAGCTGGGCCGGAAGATGGCCGACCGGGTCGGCGAGCACCTGGCGGGCCGCGACATCACGTATGTCGTGTCGTCCCCGCTGGAGCGGGCGCAGGAGACGGCGGTGCCGATCGCGGCCCCGCACGGGCTGGAGATCGCCTCGGACCCGCGGCTGATCGAGGCGGAGAACGTCTTCCAGGGCAAGACCTTCGGCGTCGGCGACGGGGCACTGAAGAACCCGTCGAACTGGAAGCACCTCACCAACCCGTTCAAGCCGAGCTGGGGCGAGCCCTACGTCGACCAGGTCGTGCGGATGATGGCGGCGCTCGGCGCGGCCCGGGACGCGGCGCGCGGCCACGAGGCGGTCTGCGTCAGCCACCAGCTGCCGATCTGGATCACCCGCAGCTTCGTCGAACGGCACCGGCTGTGGCACGACCCGCGCAAGCGGCAGTGCACGCTCGCCAGTGTGACGAGTTTCACATACCAGGGCGACAAGATCGTGTCGGTCGGCTACGCGGAACCGGCCCGCGATCTGGTGCCCTCGCATCTGCTGGCGGGCGCGAAGCCGGTGAAGGGCGGATCGAAGGGCTTCGGGGCGTAGGCAGGTCCGGGCCGGCGCCGCCGCGGCCCTGGTCATCCGCCGGGGCGGCCTGTTGGATTGGCCGAAAGGGTCGATCCAATGGGTCAATCCGGTGTTCCTGAGGGCGCTTACGTGCGCCAATTGAGCTAACCGGTGGGATTTTTCTGACTTTTCGGTAACCGTACGGCTGTGACAGCCGTCCTGGATGGTGGCCACCTTTTTCGTGATCGCCATCCATGAGGCCCGAGAAATGGGGATGTACATGCGCGCCATGACCCGTAGGAGTCTGCTCACGGCCACTGCCGGAGTCGCGGTCGGTGCGGCTGCGGCCGGATGCTCCTCGGGGGGCGACGGAGGCAAGACCGGCGGCAACGGGACCAAGCCGGGCGGGGCCACCGGCCAGAAGGAGCCCGAGAAAACGGTTCAGCTGATCGGGGACGGCTCCACCGCGAACACCGGACCCCAGCCGGGCCAGCCGAAGCCGGAGCGGATGGAGCCGGGCCAGACGCCGCCGCAGTTCGTGATCTTCTCGTGGGACGGCGCGGGCGAGGTCGGGAACGGCCTGTTCCCGCGCTTCCGCAAGCTCGCCAAGGACAACGGCGCGTCGATGACGTTCTTCCTGTCCGGGCTGTACCTGCTGCCCGAGTCGAAGAAGCGGCTGTACGACCCGCCGAACAACAACCTGGGCGCGTCGGACATCGGCTACCTGACCGACGAGCACGTCAAGATGACGCTGGACAACATCCGTGAGGCCTGGACCGAGGGCCACGAGATCGGCACGCACTTCAACGGGCACTTCTGCTCGGGCCGCGGCACCGTCGGGAACTGGACGCCGACCCAGTGGCAGAGCGAGATCGACCAGGCCAAGTCGTTCGTCAAGAACTGGAAGACCAACACCGGGCTCAAGGACGAGGCCCCGCTGCCGTTCGACTACGACAAGGAGCTCGTCGGCGCCCGCACGCCGTGCCTGCTCGGCCAGGACAACCTGCTGCCGACCGCCCACAAGCTCGGCTGGCGCTACGACGCGAGCTCGCCGGGTGGCCGGCAGGTCTGGCCCGAGAAGCGTGGCGGGCTCTGGGACCTGCCGCTGCAGCTCATCCCGTTCCCCGGCCACTCCTTCGAGGTCCTCTCCATGGACTACAACATGCTCGCGAACCAGTCGAAGAACGCCACCCAGAGCGACCCGAGCAACTACCCGGGCTGGCAGCGGCAGGCCGCCGCCTCGTACATCGCGGGCTTCCAGCGCGCGTACGAGACGAACCGCGCGCCCTTCTACATCGGCAACCACTTCGAGAAGTGGAACGGCGGCATCTACATGAACGCCGTCGAGGAGGCGTTCAAGCACATCGCCGGCCAGGAGAAGAAGGACGTCCGGCTGGTCTCCTTCCGGCAGTACGTGGACTGGCTCGACGCGCAGGACCCGAAGGTGCTCGGCAAGCTGCGCCGGCTGGACGTGGGGCAGAAGCCGGCGGGCGGCTGGAAGGCGTACCTCGCGCCGGAGGGCGCGGCCGGTACCCCCGCCTCCCCGACGACGGCGGCCACCACGTAGGCACCCCGTAGGCAGCGCGTGGTCAGGGGCGGCGCGGCCGGTCCCGCTACCTGATCCTTACTTGGGGCAATTGCCGCTTTTGGCGTCAGTGTCGGGGGCGCGAAAGATCGCCGGACGACGCATGCGAAACTTTTCACATGAGTCCTACGCGTGCCCGCCGACGCCGCCCGCTCCGCCGTGCCGCGGCACTGGCAGGAGTCGCCGCGCTGGCGCTGGCGCTCTCGGCCTGTTCCAGCAGCGGCTCGTCCTCCGGCGGCAGCGGTACCAACTTCGTCGGCGGCTCGGGTGAGATCTCCCGGGTGGCCAAGGGCGACCGGCTCGCCGCCCCCGCCATCTCCGGGGAGTCGGTCGACGGCAAGCAGTTGAACCTGGCCGACTACAAGGGCAAGGTCGTCGTCCTCAACGTCTGGGGCTCGTGGTGCGACCCCTGCCGCGCCGAGGCTCCGCACCTGGTCAAGGTGGCCAACGCCACCAAGGCCGAGGGCGTCGAGTTCCTCGGGATCAACATGCGCGATGCCACGAAGGTCAACGCGAACGGCTTCGAGACGCAGTTCGACATCCCGTACCCGAGCTTCTACGACCCCAACGGGAAGCTCATGCTGAAGTTCCCCAAGGGCAGCCTCAACCCGCAGGGCATCCCGAACACCCTGATCATCGACCGGGACGGCCGGATCGCCGTGCGGATCCTCAAGGCCGTCGGCGAGGACAGCCTGCGCCAGGCGCTCGACCCGATCGTCGCGGAGAAGTGACGTGACCGAGACGGTCTCCTCCGGGGCGCTGCTCCTCGCGATCCCGATCGCGATGCTCGGCGGCCTGGTCTCCTTCTTCTCCCCGTGCGTCCTGCCGCTGGTGCCCGGCTACCTCTCCTACGTGACCGGCACGTCAGGCGCCGACCTGGCCGAGGCCAAGCGCGGCCGGATGGTCGCCGGCGCGTCGCTGTTCGTCCTCGGCTTCACCGCGGTCTTCGTGTCCGGCGGGGCGCTCTTCGGCTACTTCGGGCTGCGGCTGCAGGAGCACAAGGAGATCATTTCCCAGGTGCTCGGCGTCGCCACGATCCTCATGGGCCTCGCCTTCATGGGGATACTGGGCGGTCTGACCCAGCGCGACCTCCGCTTCCACCGCAAGCCCGCGATGGGGCTGGTCGGCGCGCCCCTGCTCGGTGTGCTCTTCGGCGTCGGCTGGGCGCCGTGCGTCGGTCCGACGCTGGGCGCCGTGCAGGCGCTGGCCTTCAACGAGGCGAGCGCGGGGCGCGGGGCGCTGCTCACCGTCTTCTACTGCGTGGGCCTCGGCCTGCCGTTCATCGTCGCCGCCGTGGCCTTCCGCCGCGTACTGGGCGCGTTCGGCTGGGTCAAGCGGCACTATGTGTGGGTCATGCGGATCGGTGGCGGCATGCTCGTCGTCGTCGGTGTGCTGCTGCTCACCGGCGTATGGGACGACATGGTCTTCTCCATGCAGACCTGGTCCACCAACTTCACCCCTGGGGTCTGATTCATGAGTACGGAATCCGGGCCGAAGACCGCCCGCGACGCCGAGGCACGCGAGGTCGAGGAGCGTGACGTCGAGGAGCGTGACGCGGCGGGCGCGCAGCTGTCGACGGCGCCGGTCGAGGAACTCGGCCAGGTGGTGCCCGGCTCCTTCGGCGGTGTGCGCAGGCCAGGCTGGCGCGGCACGGTCGGCTGGACGCTGCGCGAGTGCTTCGGCTGGGTGCGCTGGATGTGGCGGCAGCTCACGTCGATGCGGATCGCCCTGATCCTGCTCTTCCTGCTGTCCATGGCCGCGATCCCCGGCTCGCTGGTCCCGCAGACCAGCGTCGACGAGGTCAAGGCGCAGGCGTGGAAGGACGTGCACCCCAACGCCACCCCGGTCTACGAGACGCTCGGGCTGTTCCACGTCTACAGCTCGCCGTGGTTCTCGGCGATCTACATCCTGCTGTTCATCTCGCTGGCCGGCTGCATCCTGCCGCGCAGCTGGCAGTTCGTCGGGCAGCTCCGCTCCCGGCCGCCGGCCGCGCCGCGCAATCTGACCCGGCTGCCGGCGTACACGACCTGGCGCACCGCGGCAGGTGAGGACGAGGTGCTGGACGCCGCGCAGCAGCTGATGCGCGGGCGCCGGTTCCGTACCCACCGGGTCGGCGGCGCGGTCGCGTCCGAGAAGGGCTTCCTGCGCGAGGCCGGCAACCTGATGTTCCACCTGGCGCTCTTCGGGCTGCTGATCTCCTTCGCGGTCGGTTCGCTGTGGAAGGGCGAGGGCGGCAAGCTGATCGTCGAGGGCGGCGGCTTCTCCAACAACCTCACGCAGTACGACGACTTCAAGCCCGGCACCTTCTACACCGCCGACGACCTGGACCCCTTCGGCTTCTCGCTGGACAGCTTCGAGGCCACGTACGCGCGGACCGGCCCGCAGAAGGGCACCCCGCGGACGTTCCGCGCCAACATCCACTACTGGAAGGGCGCGGACGGCAAGCCGGTCAAGTCCTCGATCGAGGTGAACAAGCCGCTGGAGATCGACGGTGAGACGGTCTACCTGATCGGGCACGGCTACGCGCCGGTCGTCACCGTGAAGGACGCCCGCGGCACGGTCGTCTACCAGGGGCCGACGCCGTTCCTGCCGAGTGACGGCAGTCTCACCTCGCGCGGCGTCGTGAAGGTCACCGACAACTACCGCAACAAGGCGGGCGGCAAGGACCAGCTGGCGTTCAGCGGGATCTTCGCCCCGACGATGGTGATCGACAACATCCAGGGGCCGCACTCGGTGTTCCCCGCGCTCGACCGCCCCGCGCTGATCCTGACCGCCTACCACGGCGACCTGGGCATGGACAGCGGCCTGCCGCAGAACGTGTACCAGCTCAACGACAAGAAGATGAAGCAGTACAAGGCCGCCGACGGCCAGCCGCTCCGCCAGGTGCTAGCCGTCGGGCAGGTCCTGCAACTGCCGGACGGCGGCGGCTCCATCCGCTTCGACGGCGTCAAGACCTGGGCCAGCTTCCAGGTCTCCCACCAGGTCGGCAACGGGTGGGCGCTCGGCAGCGCGGTCGCCGCGATCCTGGGTCTGGCCGGCTCGCTGTTCATCCAGCGCCGCCGGGTGTGGATCCGGGCCACCCCGGGTGCGGACGGGGTGACCGTCGTGGAGCTGGCCGGACTCGGCCGCAGCGAGTCCGCGAAGATCGCCGACGAGATCGGGGACCTCGCCTACCGGCTGCTGCCCGAAGCGCCCCAGCTACCGGACCCCGGCGGCCCCGGCGGCGGCACAGCCACAGACCCCTCGGAAGAACCTCTCCTGCCAGACGAAGGAGCGCGCGCGTGACTATCGCGGCCGCGGTCAATGAGAACTTCGCGAACTACAGCAACTACCTGATCTACTCGGCCATGACGGTCTACACGCTCGCCTTCCTCGCGCACATGGCCGAGTGGGTGTTCGGCAGCCGCAGCCGGGTCGCGATCACCGCGGCGGCGCTGACCGCACCCGCGGCGGCTCCCGCGATCGAGGTCGTCCAGCGCGGTGGCGGCACCGCCACCCTGGAGCGTCCCAAGGTCGTCACCCGCTCCACGGCGAGCGACCGCGGCATCCCGGACGGCCCCGGCGCCGCCGGCACCGACGCGGACGGCGACAAGTACGGGCGGATCGCGGTCTCGCTGACCGTGCTCGCCTTCGTGTTCCACCTGGCCGCCGTCGCGTGCCGCGCCGCCTCCGTGCAGCGGGTGCCGTGGGGCAACATGTACGAGTTCTCGACCACGTTCGGCATGGTCGCGGTCGGCATGTACCTGGCCCTGCTGGCGCTGAAGAAGCGGGTCCGCTGGATCGGGCTCTTCCTCGTCACCTCGGTGCTGCTGGACCTGGGCCTGGCCGTCGCGGTGCTCTACACCGACAGCGACCAGCTGGTCCCGGCGCTGCACTCGTACTGGCTGTGGATCCACGTCTCGTGCGCGATCATCTCCGGCGCGGTCTTCTACCTCGCGGCGGTCGGCACGTTCCTGTTCCTCTTCCGCGACTACTACGAAGCCGCGCTCACCGCCGGCCGCAGGGTGAACCCCACCTGGGCCAACATCATGGACCGGCTGCCTTCCGCGGCGACGCTCGACAAGTTCGCGTACCGGATGAACGCGCTGGTCTTCCCGCTCTACACGTTCACCGTCATCGCGGGTTCGATCTGGGCGCAGGCCGCCTGGGGCCGGTACTGGGGCTGGGACCCCAAGGAGACCTGGTCGTTCATCACCTGGGTCGCGTACGCCTGCTACCTGCACGCCCGCGCGACCGCCGGCTGGAAGGGCCGCAAGGCCGCCGCGCTGGCGCTGGTCGCCTTCGCGTGCTTCATCTTCAACTACTACGGCGTGAACATCTTCATCACCGGCAAGCACTCGTACGCCGGGGTCTGACGCCACAGGGTCCTGGTCCGGCCGGCCGCTCCCCCCGGGGCGGCCCGGCCGGCGCTCAGCTGCCGGACGGCGGGGTGTCGTCCTTCAATCCCTTGAGGAAGTCCGGGTTGTCGTCCGGCGCGACCCACTGCGGGCGCGCGGGCGCGCGGCGGCGGTTGCGGCCCGCGACGAGCCAGGCGATCGGTCCGACGAGGACCTCGCCGAAGAGCAGGATGATGATCACCCACACCACCTTCGGCAGCCCGCGGACCTCCTCCTCCGGAGTGTTCAGGCAGTCGATGAACGCGTAGATCCACAGCGCGAGCACCAGCAGGAACGGTAGATACCTGACCATGGCGGAAGAGCCCCCCTGAGCCGGAAGACGGGCCGCGACAGGGGCCCGGTGACGGGTACAGGGTAGTGCGTGGCGGATACTGGACGGCATGGCTTACGACGATCTTCGATCCTTCCTGAGGGCCCTGGAGAAGGACGGCGACCTCAAGCGGATCAAGGCCGAGGTCGACCCGTATCTGGAGGTCGGCGAGATCACCGACCGCGTGAACAAGGCGGGCGGCCCCGCGCTGCTCTTCGAGAACGTGCGCGGGTCGTCGATGCCGCTCGCGATGAACGTGTTCGGGACCGACCGGCGGATGCTGAAGTCCCTCGGGCTGCAGGCGTACAGCGACATCAGCGACAAGATCGCCGGGCTGCTGAAGCCGGAGCTGCCGCACGGCTTCACCGGCGTGCGGGAGGCGTTCGGCAAGCTCGCCGGGATGACGCACGTGCCGCCGAAGAAGGTGAAGTCCGGCGACGCGCCCGTGCAGGAGGTCGTGCTGCGGGGCGACGACGTGGACCTGGACGCGCTGCCCGCGCTGTTCACCTGGCCGGAGGACGGCGGCTCGTTCTTCAACCTCGGGCTGACGCACACCAAGGACCCGGAGTCCGGGGTGCGCAACCTGGGCCTGTACCGGTTGCAGCGGCACGACCGGAACACCATCGGGATGCACTGGCAGATCCACAAGGACAGCCGCAACCACTACAAGGTGGCCGAGCGGCGCGGTGAGCGGCTGCCGGTCGCCATCGCCTTCGGCTGCCCGCCCGCGGTGACGTACGCGTCGACCGCGCCGCTGCCCGGCGACATCGACGAGTACCTGTTCGCGGGCTTCGTGCAGGGCAAGCGGGTGGAGATGGTGGACTGCAAGACCGTCCCGCTCCAGGTCCCGGCCAACGCCGAGGTCGTGCTGGAGGGCTGGCTGGAGCCCGGGAAGACGCTTCCCGAGGGGCCGTTCGGCGACCACACCGGCTTCTACACCCCGCAGGAGCCGTTCCCGGCGCTGACCATCGACTGTGTGACGATGCGGAAGCGGCCGCTGCTGCAGTCGATCGTGGTGGGCCGGCCGCCGACGGAGGACGGGCCGCTGGGCCGGGCCACCGAGCGGTTCTTCCTGCCGCTGCTGAAGATCATCGTGCCGGACATCGTGGACTACCACCTGCCGGAGGCGGGCGGCTTCCACAACTGCGCGATCGTCTCGATCGACAAGAAGTACCCGAAGCACGCCCAGAAGACGATGCACGCGATCTGGGGCGCGCACATGATGTCGCTGACGAAGCTGATCATCATCGTGGACGCCGACTGCGATGTGCACGACCTGCACGAGGTCGCCTGGCGCGCGCTCGGCAACACCGACTACGGCCGCGACCTGACGGTCGTCGAAGGGCCGGTCGACCACCTCGACCACGCCTCCTACCAGCAGTTCTGGGGCGGCAAGGCGGGCATCGACGCGACCCGTAAGCTCCCCGAGGAGGGGTACACGCGCGACGGCGGCTGGCCCGAGATGGTGGTCTCCGATCCGGAGACGGCCGCGAAGGTCGACCGGCGCTGGAAGGAGTACGGCCTCTCGTGACCACGGATTCCGCAACCCCGGACCTCTTCGCGCCGGAGCCCGCGCCGCCCGGCAGGATCAGGGCGTTCCTGCGGCTCGTCATGATCGAGCACTCGATCTTCGCGCTGCCCTTCGCGTACATCGCCGCGCTCAGCGCGATGTTTCACCTGGACGGCTCCGTCCACTGGTGGCGGCTCGTCCTGATCACCGTGGCGATGGTGGGGCTGCGCACCTTCGCGATGGCGTGCAACCGGATCATCGACCGGGAGATCGACGCCCGCAATCCGCGGACCGCCCAGCGCGAACTGGTCACCGGGGCGGTGTCGGTGCGCTCCGCGTGGACCGGTGCGCTGGTGGCCGTGGTCCTCTTCCTGGGCGCCGCGGCGCTGCTCAATCCGCTGTGCCTGGCGCTGGCGCCGATCGCCGTCATCCCGATGGTGGTCTACCCGTACGGCAAGCGGTTCACGAACTTCCCGCACGCGATCCTCGGCCTCGCGCAGGCGATGGGCCCGGTCGGTGCGTGGCTCGCGGTCACCGGTGAGTGGTCGTGGGACGCGGTGATCCTCGGGCTGGCCGTCGGGGTGTGGATCGGCGGCTTCGACCTGATCTTCGGTTCGCAGGACGTCGCCGCCGACCGGGCGGACGGCGTCAAGTCCGTCCCGGCCCGCTTCGGCGTCGCCGCCGCCCTGTACGGGGCGCGCGGCTGCCATGTCGTCACGACGGTCCTGCTGGCCTGGTACGGGGTCGCCACCGGCGCGGGCGCGTTCTGGTGGGTGGGTCTGACGATCGTCGCGGGTGCGTTCCTGTACGAGCACTCGATCGTGCGGCCGCACGATCTGAGCCGGCTGAACCGGGCGTTCTTCCAGGTGAACGGGTTCATCGGCATCGCGCTGTTCCTGTGCGCGCTGCTCGACCTCGCGGTCCGCGGCCTCGGTATCTGAGAACACGGCCCGGCCCCGGTATCCATCGGATACCGGGGCCGGGCCGTGGCTGTCGAGGGTGTCGGGCGTTACGCGCCGAGGTCCGCCTGGTCCAGGCCGCTGAGGTCCAGGCCCTTGACGTCCATGTCCTTGAGGTCCAGGTCCTTCATGTTCATCGCACCGAACATGAACAGGCCCATGAGGTCCTGCGGGGTGAGCGCCCTCGCGCCGGCCGGGGCCGTGACCGGGTCGCTGCCGCCCTGGAGGCCGATGGTCAGCGGGAGCTTGCCCTGGGGCTTCTCGTCGAACTGGGCGACGTCCAGGGCGATCCCGGACAGCATGCCGTCCTTGATCGACAGGTCGACGGCGAGATCCTTCGCCGGGACCTTGCTGACGTCCGGCGCCTTGAAGCCCGGGATCTGCTTCTCCAGCGGGGCGAAGCCCTTGGCGAGCTCCTTGGCCGTCTGACCCGCCGGGACCGTCATGGTGACGTGGTCCACGCCGTTGCTGCTGCCCTTGTCGGTGAACTTCGCGTTGTGCGCGACCGCGCTCTTGACGGCGTCGATCAGCTGCTGCTGGGTCTTCGCGTCGAAGGACGACGCACCCGGCATCGGCACCGGCAGCGGCGACTTGCCGAGGCCCTTGTCGCCGCCGAGGGTCTTGCCGAGATCGGCGAACGCCGCCGGGTCGATCGAGATCCACTTGCCGGCCAGCGCGTCCTTGACGACGCCGAGCGACGACGGCAGCTCGTCCGCCTTGGGGAGGAACTGGTCGAGCGGCGAGTGGTCGCCGCCCTTGGCGGCGCCGCCGAGCGCGGTCAGCGCCTTGATGTCGGCCCGCAGGTAGAGCTTCTTGCCGATGGACCGGATCTCGACCAGGTTCTGCTTTCCCTCGGCGTCCGAGGACAGCTGGAAGGAGAAGGAGGACGTGTCGCTCGGGGCGTCCTTCGCGTCCTTGGTGGCCGCGGCGTCCTTGAGTGGCTTGTCCGAGCTCAGCCCGAGCTTGGCGTGCAGACCCGCGAGCATCTTCGCGTTGTCCTTGGTGAAGCCGTCGGAGCCCTTCATCGCGGTCCAGATCTGGTCCGCGGTGGCGTCGAAGGAGACGGTCGCGGTGACCGCCTTCTGCGCGCCGAGCTTGTCCACGGCGTTCTTGACCTTCGCCGCCGCGCCGGCCTGCTGGACGGTGCCGCAGGCGGCGGAGGCGCCGGCTATGAGGGCGACGCAGCCGATGGCGGCCAGACCCTTGTGTGCGGTGCTGATGTGGTGACTCCCGTAGAACAAGCGGGCCTTCGGCCGGTGGCCTTCGACGCCGGGTGAGATCTGAAGATTAGCTGTGGATGCCGCTCGGCCCGAACGGGTTTTCCGGCGGATCGACCCGTCGTCGCATGCATCCGTCGGGGCGCGGGGATCCGTCAGGGCGCGTCGATCCGTCATCGCATCAATCCGTCGGGCGTGCGCGCGCGGAAGAAGAAGGCGGAGGCGACACCGCCGAGCAGCCCGAAGAGGTGGCCCTGCCAGGAGACGCCCTGGGCGGTGGGCAGCACGCCCCACAGGATCGACCCGTAGAGCACCGCGACGCCGAGCCCGACGGCTATGTCCAGCAGCCGCCGGTCCACGAACCCGCGCACCAGCAGATAGCCGAAGAGGCCGAAGACGACGCCGGAGGCGCCCGCCGTGTTGGTGTGGGCGGGTGCGACGAGCCAGACGCCCAGGCCGCTGGCCAGGATGATGACGAAGGACACACTGAGGAAGCGGCGGATGCCGCGCAGCGCGGCGATGAACCCCAGCACGAGCAGCGGCAGGCTGTTGGCCGCGACATGGGCGAAGCCGAAGTGCATGAACGCGGCCGGGATGATGTCACGCAGCTCGCCGGTCTCGCGCGGCACGATGCCGAAGGTGTCGAGCGAGTGGTTCGTCGCCACGTCGACGGCTTCGAGCAGCCACAGCAGCCCCACCCAACCCAGCATGAGCGCGGCGGCCGCCGTGACCCTCGCTCCGCCGCGCGGCGGCGCCAGACCGATACTCGCCTGCGCGGATCGGTCCGCGGTCGGTTCGTAGCTGTGACTCACCGAGGCCCCCCTCAGATCCATGTGTCCCTACCGTAGACAACGCCACCGACATCCGGAGTGGTTCCCGGCGAGAGCCCTCTCCCGCCGCCGGCCGTCCCGGGCGGCCGGATAGGCTCGCCGGGTGGACACGAGCCTGCGCAAACCGTGGATCGTCGGGGTCTCCGGAGCATCCGGGACGCCGTACGCCGCCGCCGTGCTCCGGGGGCTGCTGAGCGCCGGCGAGGCGGTGGACCTGGTGGTCAGCCGGGCCGCCCGGCTGACGCTGCTCGACGAGACGGGACACGCGTTCCGGGACGCGCACTGGCGCGAGGACCTGCGGACCTGGCTGGCGCGCGGCGCCGACGGCAAGGACGGGCAGTTCGATCTGTCGGACGCGGAACTCTCGGACGTCCGGTTCTGGGCCGCGGGTGATCTCGCGGCCGGACCGTCCTCCGGTTCCTACCCGGTCAAGGGGATGCTCATCGTGCCGGCCAGTACCGCCTGTGTGGCGGGGGTCGCGCTCGGACTGTCGAAGGACCTGCTGCAGCGGGCGGCGAGCGTCACCCTCAAGGAGCGCAGGACCCTGGTGGTCGCGGTCCGCGAGACACCGCTGAACGGCCAGACGCTCAAGCACCTGGTGACGCTCGACGAGGCGGGCGCGGTCGTCCTGCCCGCGTCACCCGCCTTCTACGCGGGCGCCCGGCACATCCAGGACCTGGTGGACTTCGTCGCCGGGCGGGTGCTGGACGCGGCTGCGGTGCCCCACCAGCTGTACCGCAGGTGGGAAGGCGAGCTCGGATCGGCCGGTTCCGCCTGACCGGCGCGCTGATGCGCAGGCCGCAGGGTCGCGGATGCCTTAGATTCTTGTTCGCACGGCGCAATCGATGCATGAACGGGAGGGTCCAGGCATATGGACGCGGTGGACAGGCAGCTCATCCAGGCGCTGCGCGAGAACGGGCGGGCCTCGTACGCGGAGCTGGGACGGCTGGTGGGGCTCTCCGGGCCCAGCGTCACCGACCGGATCAACCGGCTGGAGCAGGCCGGGGTGATCACCGGCTACCGGGCCACCGTCGCGCCCGTGGCGCTCGGCCTCGGCGTGACCGCCCTGGTCGGGCTGCAGCTCAGCGACGCGGCGGACCATGAGGACGTGGCGCACCGGCTGCGCGACCTGGACGAGATCGAGGACTGCTGGTTCATCGCCGGCGACGACTCGTACATGCTCAAGGTCAGGGTCGGCGACGTGGACGGCCTGGAGCGGACGATCCGCCGGCTGTCCGGGACGAAGGGCGTGGCCCGTACCCGGACCACGATCGTGCTCTCCACGAAGTGGGAGAACCGGGTCGGCTCGCTCCCCGAAGAGGTGTGAGCGGGGGCTGCTCGCCGTCGTGAACCGGGGGAGTAGTTTTGGTCGGGTCGAATGCAACTAGGAGGCGGCAGCATGGACGCTGGACTCAAGCGTGAGCTGGAGGAGAAGGTCTACGCGGGTGAGCGGCTGACCCGTGAGGACGGAATCGCCCTCTACGAGTCCGACGACCTCGCTTGGCTGGGTGGTCTCGCACACCACGTACGGACGAAGAAGAACGGCGATGTCGTTCACTTCAACGTCAACCGGCACCTCAACATGACGAACGTGTGCACCGCGTCGTGCGCCTACTGCTCGTTCCAGCGCAAGCCGGGCGAGAAGGACGCGTACACGATGCGCATCGAGGAGGCCGTCCGTCTCGCGAAGACGATGGAGGGCGAGAACCTCACCGAGCTGCACATCGTCAACGGTCTGCACCCGACGCTGCCGTGGCGCTACTACCCGCGCTCGCTGAAGGCCCTCAAGGAGGCGCTGCCGTCCGTCTCGCTGAAGGCGTTCACGGCGACGGAGATCCACCACTTCGAGACGATCTCCGGTCTGTCGGCCTCGGACATCCTGGACGAGCTGATCGACGCGGGCCTGGAGTCGCTGACCGGCGGCGGCGCCGAGATCTTCGACTGGGAGGTCCGGCAGCACATCGTGGACCACCGCACCCACTGGGAGGACTGGTCCCGGATCCACCGTCTCGCGCACTCCAAGGGTCTCAAGACCCCCTCGACGATGCTCTACGGGCACATCGAGGAGCCGAAGCACCGGGTGGACCACGTGCTGCGACTGCGCGAGCTGCAGGACGAGACCGGCGGTTTCCAGGTCTTCATCCCGCTGCGGTACCAGCACGACTTCGTGGACATGAAGGACGGCAAGATCCGCAACACGCTGCAGGCCCGCACCACCATGGCCAGCGGCGCGGACGCGCTCAAGACGTTCGCCGTCTCCCGGCTGCTCTTCGACAATGTGCCGCACGTCAAGGTCTTCTGGGTGATGCACGGGGTGCAGACCGCCCAGCTGGCGCTGCAGCACGGCGCGGACGACATGGACGGCTCGGTCGTCGAGTACAAGATCACCCATGACGCGGACGACTTCGGCACGCCGAACAAGCTGAACCGGGACGACATCCTCGAGCTGATCCGCGACGCCGGGTTCCGGCCGGTCGAGCGCAACACGCGCTACGAGATCATCCGCGAGTACCCGGGGCCGAACGCCGAACGGCGCGAGTCCCCGCAGCCGATGCGCCTCTGACGTCATCTCTGTTCGCCGAAGGCCCCGGTGCCACGCGCAGGTGCGTGGTGCCGGGGCCTTCGCGCTGTCCCAAGCCGTGGAAGCCCGTTGCCGGGCCGCCGGAGTAATGGCTAGCATTGACCTATGACCCTTACCTTTGCGCGTGACCCCGAGCTGTCCACCGGCCTCCGCGAAGAGATCCTCCGGATCTGGACCGACGCCTCCAACGCCGGCGGCGCGGTCGGCTTCGTCCCGCCGGTCAAGGCCGAGGACGTACGCCCGGTCGCCGACGGGCAGTTCGAGTCGGTCGGCGCGGGGACCCAGCGGCTGCTCGTCGCGTACGAGGACGGGCGGGCGGTCGGCACGGTCTTCCTGAAGCTCAACACCCACCGGCTGATGCGGCACTGGTGCACGCTGGTCACCGTCATGGTCGACCCGGTCCTGCAGGGCGGCGGGCGCGGCCGGCGGATGCTGGCCGAGGCCGTCGACTTCGCCCGCGACCTGGGCTTCGACGCGCTCCGGCTCGGGGTGCGCGGCGGCACCGGCGTGGACGCCTTCTACGCCGCCTGCGGATTCAAGGAAGTCGGCCGCGTACCGGACGCGATCCGCGTCGCCGCCGACGACTTCCGCGACGACATCACTATGTGGCTCCCCCTGCACTGATCGTCGGGGGGCCGTGCTTCACTGGAAGCATGTTCCGTTACACCGCCATGCGTTTTGGCCTCTTCGTCGGCTGCTTCGCGGTCATCTGGGGTCTGGTCTCCCTGCGGATCCTGCCGGCCGGGCTCGGTGGCTCCAACCTCCTGTGGGTTGCGCTGCTCGCGCTCGTCATCTCCGCGCCGCTGAGCTTCGTGCTGCTGCGCGGCGCCCGGGATGCCGCGTCGGCCCAGGTCTCCGCGCGCGTCGAGCGCAGCCGGGCGAACTTCGCCAAGAGCCAGAGCGCGGAGGACGCGGCGGACGACGCCGCGCGCACCGCGTAACGCCAGTTGGGCCGTAGGTCCGCACGACCGCCCGGGGGTCGGTGGGTAACCCTCGTCACACGCTTCGCCATGCCCCGCCGGAACACCCCGTTCCCGGCGGGGCTTTGTGCTGTCCACGCGCCGGCCCGAACCGTTTCCGGCCGTCCACGTCATGAGAACCCAAAGAATGACTTTGAGTTTCCCAAAGCTCCGGTGTTAGCGTCCGGAACATGTCTCCTACATCCAGTCGCGTACGCATACCCAAGATCCCGTTCTGGGCGCAGATCCTCGGCGGCCTCGTCCTCGGTGTGTGTCTCGGCTGGATCGCCCGCAGCGGCGACATCGCCTGGCTCGGCAAGACGCTCGACGAGATCGGCTCGATCTTCGTCCAGCTGCTCAAGCTGGCCGTCGCGCCGCTGGTCTTCTTCGCCATCGTGGTCTCCATCACCAACCTGCGGAACGTCTCCAACGCCGCCCGGCTGGCCACCCGCACGCTGCTCTGGTTCATGATCACGTCGCTGATCGCGGTCTCCATCGGCCTCGCGATCGGCCTGCTCACCAACCCCGGCTCCGGCAGCGGCCTCACCCCGGCCGACGGCGCCAAGCCGAAGCACACCGGCTCCTGGCTCGACTTCCTCACCGGCATCATCCCGACCGACGTCATCTCGCCGTTCACCGAGCTGAACGTGCTGCAGATCGTCTTCATGGCGGCCGTCGTCGGTATCGCGCTGCTCCAGCTCGGCGAGAAGGCCGAGCCGATCCTCACCCTCAGCTCCGCGGTTCTCGAACTGCTGCAGAAGGCCCTGTGGTGGGTCATCAAGCTCGCCCCGCTGGGCACCCTGGGCCTGATCGGCAACGCCATCAACACCTACGGCTGGAACCTGATCAAGCAGTACGCGACCTTCACCGCCGATGTCTACGTCGGCTGCGCCCTCGTCCTGTTCGGCGTCTACCCGCTGCTGCTCGCCACCGTCGCCAAGGTCAGCCCGCTGCAGTTCTTCCGCGGCGCCTGGCCCGCCATCCAGCTCGCCTTCGTCTCGCGCTCCTCGGTCGGCACCATGCCGGTCACCCAGCGCGTCACCGAACGCCTCGGCGTCCCGCGCGAGTACGCGTCCTTCGCCGTCCCGTTCGGCGCCACCACCAAGATGGACGGCTGCGCCGCGATCTACCCGGCCCTCGCCGCGATCTTCATCGCCGAGGTCTTCGACGTGCACCTGGGCATCGGCGACTACCTGCTGATCGCCTTCGTCTCGGTCATCGGCTCCGCCGCCACCGCGGGCCTCACCGGCGCCACGGTCATGCTCACCCTGACCCTCTCCACCCTCGGCCTCCCCCTCGAAGGCGTCGGCCTCCTGCTCGCGATCGACCCCATCCTCGACATGATGCGGACCGCCACGAACGTGGCCGGCCAGTCCGTCATCCCGATCATCGTCGCGGCCCGCGAGAACATCCTCGACCGCGACAAGTACGCCACCGCCCACGGCGCGGACCTCGACAGCCTGATGGACGACGACGCGAACACGGACCGCGAAGAGCGCGTCCCGGTCGCCGCGTAGTCGTATACGCGGAAGCGCCCCCGACCTTCGCGAGGACCGGGGGCACTGCCGCGTCTCGCCGAGGGGGCTGGTGTCTCAGCCGTCCAGGGGAGAACCGGGGTCGTCGAGCCAGAATCTCTGTTCCTCTGCCGTGACGGTGATGCCGAAACGAGCGGGCGTCGGGCGGTCGTGGTCTCGCCACCAGCGGCTTGCTGTCTCTACTTCGTCCCAGAGGCGACGTGGGCCGTGCTGCCAGACGGTGAACTGGTCGTCGTGCTCGCCGTCGTAGTCGACCGCGGCCCATGAGGTGGCGTCGGTGGTGGCGACCCACAGACGTGTCAACACGCCTTTCACGTCGGGGTTCTGCTGGCGCGAGTACCAGACATCGCGCAGCCGAACTCCGATCGCGAACTGTGCGTCGATGTCCGGGCCGGTCACGTCCCACGGCGCCAGACCGGTCCTGGACTCGTCGGGCTGGTGCTCGTCGCGGACGACATCCCGGTAGATCCGTAGGTCGGTCCGCTGGTCGCGCATCAGCATGAAGGCGCTGTGCGGGCTGAACCGGCCTTCGCCGACCCCTGCGTTCACCTCCAGCCGCAGCAACCCGTACGTGATCCACGGGTTGTCCCACGCTGTGACGATCACCCCTCCGGGCCGGGACTGCTTCACCCATGCGTGCGGCACGCGCCGCACCGAGCAGGTGCAGATGATCCGGTCGTACGCGGCCTGCGGCGGCCAGCCCTTCTCTCCGTCGGCACAGACCACTTCGGGGTACAGGCCTGCGTTGTGGAGTGCGGTACGTGCCCTGGCGGCCACCGCGCCGTCGATCTCCAATGTGGTCACGTTGGCCTCGCCGACCCGGTGTGCGAGCAGCCCGGCGTTCCAACCGGTTCCCGCGCCGATCTCCAGCACGTGCGCGCCGTCGTGAACGTCGAGGTCTTCCAGCATGCGCAGCACGATGGAAGGTGCAGAAGCCGAGGAGGAGGCCCACACATCGCTTTCCTCGGGCTCAGCACCGTCGTTGACCTGCGTCACTACGGGCGCATCGGCGTAGGCGGCGGTGTACCACCGCTCAGCGTCGCTGTGCTGGTCGCAGGGCGCGTATCCGCCCTCGCCGTCGTCCAGCCAAATCCGTTCGGGCAGGAAGTGGTGTCGCGGAACGGCGTCCATGGCTTTCACCCACTCCGGGGCCGGCGCATGGCCGAGGTCCGCTTCGATCGCGCGGAGCAGGTCGCGTTGTGCTGCGTTCTGCTCCGCCTGGTGCGCGTGCGTCACTTCTTGTCACCGCCCTTGTGCTTGGGCTCCGGAGCGGGCCGTGACCCGTCCGGAGACGGCTTGCTGGTGCCCGGGTCCTTCCCTCCGGAGTGCTTGCCGTCGCCTCCGCTACCGCCCTTGCCAGTTCCCCATCCCATAGCTGATCTCCTTCGTCTCATTGCTGATCTTGAGGGTGTGTGGTCCTACGCGGCGGTGCGGCCGTGGGCGGGGATCGGGTTCGGGTCCGGAGGTCGGGGTGCCGGTGCCTGCGGTCGGCGGGGTGCTGGCGGGGGTGGCTTGGCCATGAATTGTCCTCTCTGGGCATGCTGCCGCTCGGCGGACTGCCGCGCGGGGCATTTCAGGGATGCGGCGCCCGGCTCCTGCTGTCACGGTCGGGGGATCCGCTATCCCGAGACGGCTGGAGCCGGGCGCGCTGGTACCGGACTCCGACGGAACGAGTCATCGACGGAGACCGGAGATCAGAGGCCGGGCGGCGGAGTGTCCGAAGCGGCCGCAGCGAGACTTCGAGCGGGCGGGGCGGCGGGGTGCCCGCGGCCGAGTTGCACGGCGACCGCGGGTGCGCCGAGCACATTCAGGAGCATCAGGAGTGCGCCTGCGGTGCGGCCGTCGCTGGAGGGGCAAGGCGGGCGGCGGTGGCGTGGCCGGTCGACCACGGACCGGGTCACGGGGTGTCATCCACGGGTTCGAGAGCGGCCAGGGGGGCGCTCCATTCGACGCCGCCACCCGGTGGCCGCAGCCACGCGAACTCCTCGGGACTTGCGCCGGTGGGGTAGGCCGACCCGATCTGTTGGACCTCGCCGACCTGGTGCGTGGCAGTGTCCAAGACGAGGGCGTCCTGCTTGATCCAATCCAGGTCGGTACCGGTCTGGCGGTCGGCTCGGGTCATGGTGTCGTCTCCGTAGCGGTGGGGAGCCGCTGCCGGTGCTCCGAGGCTTCACGGGCTACCGGTCGCGGTGGGACGTGGGCCGCACGGCGGGGGTTGGGTAGGAGAGGGATTGTTCGTAGTGCGGCTGATGTTGAGTGAACTCGGGTACGCCGTCCGGGAGAACGGGGAATGCTGGACGGGACCGTGAATGCCGTGAACGCTGAGGGGAGTCATCGCATGGCACCACGCACGCGCACACCGAATACCGCCCTTCGCGCCCTGATGACGGAGGCCCAGTGGACAAGGCCAGCTGGTGAGGGCGATCACGCGGGTCGGGATCGAGTCGGGAACGGTGCTCAGCTACGACGACTCGACCGTGTCGCATTGGCTCAAGGGCTCGTTACCGGGCCCTGAGGCCAGGCCGCTGATCTGCGAAGCGTTCTCCCGGCACCTGCGCCGCCCAGTAACGTCCACCGACGCCGGGTTCGGCAATGAGACTGGGGCCGGCGCCGTTGATCTGGTGGCCGGAGTGGTGGACCTCGGAAGGGCAGACATGGATCCGTCACGGCGTGGGGTCTTGGCCGCAGGACTGTATTCGGCCGCCTTGATGGTGCCGCGCTATACGGAGCTGTCGACCAGGCTGGAAGCGTCCACGACCGGCCGCACCGTACGGATCGGAGCCGGCGAGGTCGCCACCGTCCGCACCATGACCGACCGCATCGCCGACATCCTCGATGAACTCGGCGGCGGCCATGCGCGGCCGATGGCGGCTGCTTTCCTGGTGAACACCGTCTCGCCGTACCTGCGGGCGGACGGCTCGGAGTCGGTGAAGAAAGACATGCTGTCCGCAGCATCCGACCTCGTGTACCTCACCGGGTGGATGGCGATGTACGAACGCGAGCACGGTTTGGGCCAGCGCTACTACGTCCAAGCACTCCAACTGGCCGGCAGCGCGGAAGACCACCTCACCTACTGCCGCACCCTTCGCGGCATGGCCCTGCAAGCCTCTAACCTCGGGCACGGCACCAAGGCACTGGAGCTCGCCGATTCGGCGGCCGAAGCCTCCCCGAAAGCGGGGCCGCGCCTCCAGGCGTTCCTGGCCGGGCAGCAGGCGCACGGCGCTGCGATGGTCAAAGACCAGCGGCAGGCATTCGCCCGGCTGTCAGAGACCGAAGCCGCCCTGTCCAAGGCCGATGGAAGGAACGACGCGGTGGGCGGTTACGACCAGGCCGCCTACCAATTCCATGTCTCCCACGTGTTGTACGAACTGGGTGATTTGCCCGGATCGGTCAAGGCACTCCAGCAGTCCAACCGCGCCCGCCCCTCGCAAGAGCGGCAGGGGCGTGTCCACGCGAACGGGCTTCTGGCACAACGGCAGCTGGAGATGGGCCACGTGGAAGCCGCGTGCGCCACCTGGGAAGCGTTCCTCGACGACTACGCCGCGATCTCCTCAGCCCGAGGTGACGACCACTTCCGCACGATGCGCCAACGCATCCGACCCCATCAGAGCAACCGAGCCGCGAAGTCGCTGATCCAGCGAGCCCGCACGGTGGCCCACCAGAAGGTGTGACGCACGTCGGCGCGATTGCTCAAGCATGGGACATTTCATATCCCCCAACGAGACCCGCATCGAAGGGGAGCGACCGCTCCGGCCTCTGCCGCATCGCGGCAGCAGCTGCTCCCCGCCCGCCCATTCCCGGTGGCGCGGTCGCCTCGCGCGCCTGTCATGCGTGACGGCTGGGGTACGGCGCCCCACCACGCGGAGCCGGCAGAGGGTCAGCCACGCAAGGCGGGCCACCCCTCCCTCGCTGCCGGCCGTCTTTGGCACCCCGTCCCGGCGGCAGTCGGCAGCGCTCCCGGCCACGCGTGCCATGTGACGGTTGCCGCGTCTGAACGCCCGCCTGACCTGCTCTGGGCTCGGGAAGGAGGTCCAGGACGCCCACGAAGCGTGGGAAGCCGGCGGCGGTACAGGGCCGGATCAGCCGGAGGCGAGGCGGAAGTAGAGGCTGCCGAAGGCCACGTGGTCGACGGGGTGGACGCGGACGGTGCCGGTGATGCGGAGGCCGTTGACGTGGGTGCCGTTGAGGGAGCCGAGGTCGGAGAGGAGCCAGGCGTTGTCCTGGTAGCGGAGTTCGGCGTGGGTGCGGGAGACGGAGTCGTGGCCGAGGCGGAGGTCGCACACCGGGGCGCGGCCGATGCGCAGGGGCTGGGGGCCGGGCTCGGGCAGCCGGAGGCCGGGGAGCTGCTGGGTGCGCCAACTGCCGCGCAGGCGTACGGAGAGCGCGGAGAGGCGGGCGACGGTGCGCAGCAGGAGTTGCGGGGCGCGGCCGCGGGAGGGGAGGTCGGCGAGGGCGCCGTCGACCTCGGCGCGGCTGCGGGCGGTGAGCACGATGTGCATGCGGTGCATGAAGGTGTCGTGGGAGAGCCGGCCGTCGCCGGTCCCGGCACGGAGCACCTCGAGTGCGTGGTCCCGCTCGTTCTCCGACGGCCGTACGCCCTGGGCGCGGAACTCGGGGGACGTCATGGTGGGATTGTCGGCCCGTCAGTAGGGCTCTGTCCAGATTCCCGAGGGGTGGCCGGTTGTCCGGAACCCGCCACGGGCCCTGTCCCGGGCGGCAGGCCGGGCGGAGACCCGCCCCGTAGGCTTACTTTCGGGTAGGGCTACGCGAGAGGTGGCACGGGGTGGGCGGGAAGACCAAGCGGGTGCCGCGGCAGGTGCGGGAGCAGCAGATGCTCGACGCGGCGGTGGCGACGTTCGCGCGGCGGGGGTACCGGGCGGCCTCGATGGATGAGATCGCCGAGCTGGCGGGGGTGTCGAAACCCCTCGTCTATCTGTATCTGAATTCGAAGGAAGAGCTGTTCACCGCGTGCATCCGGCGGGAGGCGGCGGCGCTCACCGAGGCGGTGATGGCCGGGGTGGAGCCGGGGGCGGCGCCGGACCGGCAACTGTGGTGCGGGCTGCGGGCGTTCTTCACGCATACGACGGAGCGTCCCGACGGCTGGACCGTGCTGTATCAGCAGGCGCGGACCCAGGGGGAGCCGTTCGCGGACGAGGTCGCGAAGATGCGCGCCGAGATCGCCGAGTTCGTCAGGGAGCTGATCGCCGCCGCGGCCCGGGAGGCCGACTGCGCCGGGGAGCTCGCCGAGCGGGAGGTCACGGCGCTGGCGCACGCCCTGGTGGGCGCGGCGGAGTCGCTGGCGGGCTGGGGCTGCGAGCAGCCCGGCCAGTCGGGGAAGGACACCGCGGCGACACTGATGAACTTCGCCTGGGCCGGCCTGGACAACCTCATGAACGGCCGGCGCTGGGAACCACCTCGCCCGTGAGGTGGACGCGGCCGTCGCCGCGCAGCTGGAAGCGGGATCTCGTCCCGGGAGTGGTCTCGGACGTGGTCTCGGACGTGGTCTCGGCCGCGTAGGTCACCGTGCCGGGGAGCAGCACCGGTGCTCCGAACGTGGCCCGCAGGGTGATCCGGTCGGCGTTCAGTGGCACCGCTTCGGCGGCGCAGCGGGCCACGGTCCACATGCCGTGGGCGATGGCGCGGGGGAAGCCGAGGGGCTTCGCGGTCCAGGGGTGGAGGTGGATCGGGTTGTAGTCGCCGGACACCCGCGCATGGCGGCGGCCCAGGTCCGCGGTGAGCCGCCAGGTGGCGACGGCGGGCAGCGTGGACCCCGCGGGCTCCGGCGCCTCGTCGGGGCGTGGGCCCGTGGCGCCGCTGTGCCGGGCGAGGTACGTACTGCGGTCGGACCACACGAGTTCGCCGTCGAGACGGGCCTCGGTCACGAGGACGGCTTCGGTGCCGCGGTGGTGCGGGCGGAGCGCCGAGGTGTGGACGGTCAGTTCAGGACGGTCGGTCGTGCGCAGGGCCCGCACCTGGGTGATCTCGATCGAGGTGTGCACCAGGCCGAGCAGCGGCAGCGGGAACGCGCGGTCCGCCATCAGCTGCGCGGCCAGCGGGAACCCGAGGATGTGCGGGTAGGTCAGCGGGACCGCGCCGGACGCGTTGTCGGGGTAGCCGCAGACCCGCGCGTACGCGGCGAGCCGGCCTGGGTCGATGCGCGCGGCGGGCAGGACCAGCCGGTCGGTGGGCGCCGCCAAGGCGCGCGGCCGCCCGCGCTTGCGGCGCGAGCCGAGCGCGCCCCGGGCCAGGACCAGGGGCAGCCGCGGTGGCGCGGCGAGGGTGCGGGTGGGCACGTCGGGTTGTCCCTTCCATTCGGCGATGCGGGATTCGGGCCACGCGGTGCGAGCCACGCGGTACGGGCCACGCGGTGCGGGTCACGCGCCCAGCAGGCTCTGGCCGCAGACGCGCACGACCTGCCCCGTGACACCGCCCGATCCGGGATCCGCGAACCAGGCGATGGTCTCGGCCACGTCGACCGGAAGCCCGCCCTGGCCGAGGGAGTTCATCCGGCGGCCCGCCTCGCGGATGAACAGCGGGACCGCGGCGGTCATCTTCGTCTCGATGAACCCGGGGGCGACGGCGTTCACGGTGATGCCGTGCCCGGTCGTGCGCGGATCCGTCGCGAGCGCGCGGACGAAGCCGATGACGCCGGCCTTCGAGGCGGCGTAGTTGGTCTGGCCGGCGTTGCCCGCGATGCCGCTGATCGAGGCGGTGGCGACGATCCGGCCGCCGTCCCGCAGGGTGCCGGACTTCAGCAGGTGGTCGGTGGTGCGGATGACACTGCCGAGGTTGACGTCGAGGACGGAGTCCCAGCGGTCGGCGGCCATGTTGGCGAGCTTGCGGTCGCGGGTGATCCCGGCGTTGTGGACCAGCACGTCCAGGCCGTCGGGGAGCGCGGCGGCGATACGTTCCCCGGCGTCCGGCGCGGTGATGTCCAGGGCGAGCGCGGTGCCGCCCAACCGCCGCGCGACATCGGCCAGGGCCTCTTCGGCCTGCGGGACGTCGAGGCAGACGACATGGTGGCCGTCACGGGCGAGCGTGGCGGCGACGGACTCGCCGATGCCGCGCGCGGCGCCGGTGACGAGCGCGGTCCGGGTGCCGGAGGCGGGAGCGGTGGCGGGGACGACCGGGCCCGCCGGGCCGACCTCGATGACCTGGCCGCTCACGTACGCGGACCTGGGGGAGAGGAGGAAGCGTAGCGTCGACCCGGAGTCCGCGCCGGGCGCCAGGCGCAGCAGTTGGACGGTACGGCCGCGGCCGATCTCCTTGCCGAGGGAGCGGACGAGGCCTTCGAGCGCCTGCTGGGCGGCGGCCTGGTGGGGGTCGGCCGGATCCGGGACGGCGCCGAGAACGACCAGCCGGCCGCAGGGCGCGAGCGAGCGGACGACGGGGTGCAGTGCCGCGTACACGTCGTGCAGAGCCCCCGGTTCGCAGATGCCGGTGGCGTCCAGAACGACAGCGGCAGGTGCGGCGGCCGCAGGCGCGTCGGGTGCGCCGGACACCGGCTCCGTACCGGTCGCGTCGTCCGGGCGCGGGGCGCCGGCCGTCAGGCGCAGGACCGGTCCTGCCAGGTCCGGGTGTTCCGGGGACCAGCGGCGGAGCGCGGTGGGCTGGGGGAGTCCGAGGCGGCCGGAGAGGAAGCGGCCGGGGGCCGTACCCGTGAAACGGAGATAGCGATCGGCCATTGGCCTTCTCCTTACTCTGGAGTAAGTTTACCGCCGGTAAGGCTACTGGTGAGTCAGCGCCCAGCCAAGGGAGAGCCAGCCGATGAGTGACCGCAGGGACAGTCCGCGCCGGGTCGCGGTGGTGGCGGGCAACCGCATACCGTTCGCCCGCTCCGACGGCCCGTACGCCACCGCGTCCAACCAGGACATGCTGGGTGCGGCGCTGGCCGGACTGGTGGAAAGGACCGGGCTGGCCGGTGAGCGCGTCGGGGAGTTCGTGGCCGGGGCCGTCCTCAAGCACAGCCGTGACTTCAACCTCGCCCGCGAGACCCTGCTCGGCAGCACCCTCGACCCCGCCACCCCCGCCTACGACATCCAACAGGCGTGCGGCACCGGATTGCAGGCGATCATCGCCGTCGCGAACAAGATCGCGCTCGGCCAGCTCGACTGCGGCATCGCGGGCGGCGCCGACACCGCGAGCGACGCACCGCTCGGCGTCAACGACCAGTTGCGGCGGATCCTGCTGGAGACGCGCCGCGCCAGGTCCGCGGGTGCGCGCGCCAGGGCGCTGGCGCGCATCCGGCCACGTCATCTCGTACCGGAGATCCCGCGCAACGCCGAGCCGCGCACCGGTCTGTCGATGGGCGAGCACGCCGCGCTCACCGCCAAGCGGTGGGACATCGCGCGCGAAGCGCAGGACGTCCTGGCCGCCGCCAGCCACCAACGCCTCGCCGCAGCGTACGAACGCGGCCTGTTCGACGACCTGGTGACGCCCTTCCGGGGCCTGGACCGCGACCAGAACCTGCGCCCGGACTCCACCGCCGAGCGGCTCGCCCGGCTGCGGCCGGTCTTCGGCGTGCGGGAGGGCGGCGCCACCATGACGGCCGGCAACTCGACACCGCTCACGGACGGCGCGGCCGTCGTCCTGCTGGCGAGCGAGGAATGGGCGGCCGACCGCGGGCTGGAGCCGCTCGCCTTCCTCACGGCGTACGAGACGGCCGCCGTCGACTTCGTCGGCAACCCCATGGGCGACGAGGAAGGGCTGCTCATGGCGCCCGCGTACGCCGTGCCGCGCCTGCTGGAACGGGCCGGGCTCGCCCTCGGCGACTTCGACCTCTACGAGATCCACGAGGCGTTCGCCTCGCAGGTGCTGGCCACCCTCGCCGCCTGGGAGGACAAGGAGTTCTGCACCGGACGGCTCGGCCTGGAACGCCCGTTGGGAACGGTGGACCGGGAGCGGCTGAACGTGGCCGGCTCGTCGCTCGCCACCGGGCACCCCTTCGCGGCGACCGGCGCCCGCATCGTCGCGACCCTCGCCGCGCTGCTCGCCGAACGCGGCGGCCCCGGGCGCGGGCTGGTCTCCATCTGCGCGGCAGGCGGCCAGGGGGTCACGGCCGTGCTCGAATGCCCCTGAACCGCCTCCCGCCCCGCCGCTCGGCCCCGTGAAGCGCTCGTCCAACACGTTGCCCTGAAACCGACCTCGTCCCCGCCCGATGCCGCCCTGAACGCCGCCGATCCGCGTAGCGCGAGCCGCCGTACGATTCCGCGAACCAGGAGAGCCCCTGATGTCCCGTAAGAGCCCGATACCGTCCCAACTCGTCGCCGTGGAACCGGATCTCGTCGTCTCGGGCGGTTCGGTCCGGCAGGCGTCCGTGCCGGCTCTCGTACCGCCCGAGAGCGCCGGGAGCCTCGCGGACATCCCGTTCCGCAACGCGGTGGAGGCTCCGCAGGAGGCCGTCCTCAGCCGTAAGGACGAGCGCGGGGCCTGGCGCGACATCACGGCCACGGCGTTCCGCGACGAGGTGGTCGCGGTGGCGAAGGGGCTGATCGCCTCCGGGCTGCGCCCCGGCGACCGGCTCGCGATCATGTCGCGGACGACCTACGAGTGGACGCTGCTGGACTTCGCGGCCTGGGCCGCCGGCCTCATCACCGTCCCCATCTACCCGACGTCCTCCGCCGCGCAGGCCGCCTGGATCCTCGCGGACTCCGGGGCGGTGGCCTGCGCGGTGGAGAGCGTCGAGCAGACCCGGCTGGTCAGCGGGCGGCGCCGCGAGCTGACCGGGCTGCGGCATCTGTGGCAACTGGACGCGGGCGGCATCTCCCAGCTGATCTCCGAGGGGCGGGAGCTGCCGGACATCCTCATCGAGGGGCGGCGCGGCGGCCTCCGACCCGACAGCGTCGCCACCCTCATCTACACGTCGGGCACCACCGGACGCCCCAAGGGCTGCATCCTCACGCACGCCAACTTCTTCGCCGAGGTCGACAACTCCATCGAGCTGCTGAACCCCGTCTTCAAGTCGGTGAGCGAGGAGCCCGCCTCGACGCTGCTCTTCCTGCCCCTGTCGCACGTCTTCGGGCGGATGGTCGCCGTCGGCTGTCTGCGGGCCCGGGTCAAGCTCGGCCACGCGCCCAGCATCGCCACCGACGATCTGCTGGCCGACCTCGCCGGCTTCCGGCCGACGTTCCTGCTCGCGATCCCGTACGTGCTGGAGAAGGTCTACAACACCGGCCGCGCCACGGCCGAGTCCATGGGCCGGGCCGCCTCCTTCGACCGAGCCGCCTCGATCGCGCGGCGGTACGGCGAGGCCCTGGAGGCGCAGCAGTCCGGCACCGGGCGCGGGCCCTCGCTCGGGCTGCGGGCCGCCCACGCGCTCTACGACCCGCTCGTCTACCGGCGGATCCGCGCCGCCCTCGGCGGCAAGGTCCGGTACGCGATCTGCGGCGGCTCACCACTCGGCCGCCGCCTCGCCGCCTTCTACGCGGGCGCGGGCGTCGTGGTCTTCGAGGGCTACGGGCTGACGGAGACCACGGCCGCCGCCACCGTCACCCCACCCCTGCGGCCACGGCTCGGCACCGTCGGCTGGCCGCTGCCGGGTGCCGCCGTCCGGATCGCCGACGACGGCGAGGTGCTGCTCAGCGGCGGCATGGTGTTCGGCGGCTACTGGAACGGCCGGGTCGGGGCGTATCACCCGGTGAACGGCGGCTGGTTCGCCACCGGTGACATCGGGGAGCTCGACGCCGAGGGCTATCTGACGATCACCGGCCGCAAGAAGGAGATCATCATCACCGCGGGCGGCAAGAACGTCGCCCCGGCTCCGCTGGAGGACCGGCTCCGGGCGCACCCCCTCGTGGGGCAGTGCATGGTCGTCGGCGACAACCGCCCCTACGTGGCCGCGCTCATCACCCTCGAACCGGACGGCCTCAGCCACTGGCGCCGGATGCACCACCGCGACGGCGTCCGTCCGGCGCAGCTCGCCGAGGACCCGGAGCTCCTCGCGGAGATCCAGCACGCCGTCGACGACGCGAACGACTCGGTGTCACGGGCCGAGTCGATCCGGCGCTTCCGGGTGCTGCCGGTGGAGTTCACGGAGGAGTCGGGGCATCTGACGCCGTCGATGAAGCTCAGGCGGGCGGCGGTCGCGAGGGACTTCACCAAGGAGATCGAGGATCTCTACCGCAAGCGGTGACGGCCGTGGTGATGTGCCGGCGAAGCGGTCGGCGAGCCAGGCCATGGCGAAGGGTGAACCCGCGATGGCTCCGGTGATGTGGCCGAGCGGCATCGACTGCCACTGGACGTCGACGCCCTTCGCGCACCAGTCCGCGCGCAGCTGCTGCCCCACGGTGTAGGGGATCAGCTCGTCGATGACGCCGTGGTAGAGGTAGACCGGGGCGTCGGGCGCGTGGGTGCCCAGCGCGTCGGCGCGCAGCGCGCTCTGCCAGTCGGCCTGGTAGAGCGGGTTGCTGACGGTCACCTGGTCGATGCGCTGGAAGAGACCGGCGATGGCGTCTATGGCGACGCACTGCGTCTTGACGATGTTCACCACCGACCGGCCGTTGTCGTTCAGGTACTTGGCGAGGTCGAGCGCCGGGTACGCGGCGTCGTGGCCGACGGCCGCGGCGAGGATCAGGCCCGCGCCGACGCCGCCGTTGTTGAAGTCGGCGACCTTGAGGAGATCGGCGGGGACGCCGCCGGTGGCGGTGCCCCTGACGTTCAGGTCGGGTGCGTAGGAGTCATGGATCTCGGCGGCCCAGCTGGAGGCCTGGCCGCCCTGCGAGTAGCCCATGATGCCGACGGGCGTGTCGGCGTTCAGGCCGGTGCCGGGCAGCCGTTCGGCGGCGCGGGCCGCGTCGAGCACGGCCTGCCCCTCGGCCCGGCCGACGGTGTACGTGTGGGTGCCGGGGGTGCCGAGCCCTTCGTAGTCGGTGACCGCGACGGCCCAGCCGCGCAGCAGCGCCTGCCAGATGAGGCTGCCCTCGGCGGTGGTCCCGGTGGGGAAGCCGCGGGAGGGAGCGCAGCTGTCGGCGAGGCCGACGGTGCCGACGGCGTACGTGACGAGGGGGCGCTGTCCGGTGCGGCCGTCGTCGGGGACGAGGACGGTGCCGGAGACGACGTTGGGGGCGCCGGTGGCGGTGGTGGACCGGTAGCGGATCTTCCAGGCCCTGGTGCTGGTGAGGACGAGGGGGTTGGGCATGAAGCGGCTCGGCTCGGCGCTGACGATGTCGCCGGGCTGCCCGGTGGACGTGGCGGACGCGGCGGCATGGGCCGCCGTTGTCGTTGCTCCGGCCGGGGCTGCGGCGGCGGTCAGTGCGGTCGTCAGTGCCAGGGCGGCCAGGGCCGCCAGGACGGTGTGCCGGATGCGTCGTACGGTGCTCTGCACTGCGGCTCTCCCATCAATACGGTGGAAGGTGTGGGGTACAGGGACCGTAGTGACTTGCGGGTAGCCCCGGCGTTGACCACGCCGCTCACCTTTGCTGACCCGGAACCGCATTCATCCCAAAGGATTCACTCCGGGCGCTCGCGCCAGGGGACCCGGCGCGGGAGCCTCACTCCGAGGGATGCGCCCCGAGGGCCGCATGGCGGTACGCGCCGGGGGTGGTTCCGGTCCAGCGGCGGAAGGCCCGGTGGAAGGCGGTGTCCTCGGAGAATCCGAGCCGCGCCGCCAGTTGGGCGATCGGTTCGTGCCCCTCGCTGAGCCCGGCGATGGCCGCGTCCCTGCGGACGGAGTCCTTGAGCCGCTGGAAGGACGTGCCCTCGGCCGTCAGCCGGCGGCGCAGGGTCGCGGGGCTGACCGCGAGCCGCGCCGCGATCTCCGGGGCCTCCGGCAGCCGGGTGCGGGTGATCAGGGCGCGGGCCATGGTGCGGCGGATCTGTTCGGTGACGGTGGTGCCGTAGTCGCGCCGGCTGAGCAGGTCGGCGGGGGCCCGGCGCAGCAGCTCGCCGAGCGCCGACTCGTCCTGGATGAGCGGGGCGTCGAGCCAGTGCGCGTCGAAGGAGGCGCCGGTGTGCTCCGCGCCGAAGCGGACCGGGCAGCCGAAGAGCAGGTCGTACTCGGCCCGGTGCGGGGGCGCCGGATAGGCGAACTCGGCGCGCAGCAGCGGGATGCGGCTGCCGACGAGCCAGCTGGAGAGCCGGTGCCAGATGACGACCAGGCACTCGGAGAGGAAGTGGTCCGGGTCGTCGGTGAGCTCGCCGCGCACGGTGAAGCGCGCGACACCGTCCGACGCGCCGACGGCGAGGGCGGGGCCGCTCGGGAACAGCCCGTAGAACCGCACCGCCCGGTCCAGCGCGGCGCCCAGGTCACGGCCGCCCAGGGCCGTGCAGCACATCATGGCGAAGGTGCCGCGCGGGCTGGGCGCGGGGCCGAGGCCGAGGAACTCGTCGTTCGTGGCCCGGTGCAGTTCCTTGACGAGGCAGGTGAACTGGGCGTCGGTCACCCGGGCCCGGTCGTCGCCGAGCAACAGGGGTGCGATCTGGGCCCGTTGGAGCAGCGGGGCGGTGTCGATGCCGAGCCGCTGGGCACCGCGTAACGCCGCTCTGACCCGGTGCACCGTGATCGTATGCGTGCCCATGACACTCAACGGTGCTCCCGCTGAGCGGCAGGGTCAACCCGTGTGACGGTTCGTGTCATCTTCGTGGGGCCCCGTGCTTCATAGCGTCATGGCTACACGACCAAGGGAGGCGCGCGATGGGCACCATGGCACCGCAGACCGATCGGCCAGGGACGCTGGCGTTGACAGCGGAATGGGTGGCGGAACGGCACGGCGACAGTCCCGCACTGCGCTTCCGCGCCGGCGGCGGCTGGCGCGACATCACCTATACGCAACTGCGCGACACCGTACGGCGGGCCGGCTGCGGGCTCGTCGCGCTCGGCGTCGAGCCCGGTGACCGGCTGGCGATCCTGTCCGAGACCCGGCCGGAGTGGACGTACGCGCACCTCGCCGCGCTGGCGGCGGGCGCGGTCATCGTGCCGGTCTATCCGACGGCCGGCGACGAGGAGGTCGCCTGGGTGCTGAGCGACTCCGGTACCTCCGTGATCCTCTGCGAGGACGACCGACAGGCCGCCAAGGTGGAGCGGCTGCGGGACCGGCTGCCGCAGCTCCGGCAGGTCCTGGTGCTCAGCGAGCTCGACGGGCTGGCGGCGGGCACTGCGGCTCAAGGCGCTGCGGCTGAAGGCACCGCAGCCGAAGGCACCGCGGCGGGCGGCATCGCCGCGGAGGACACGGTGGCGGAGGGCTCGGCCGGGACGCCCGCCCCGCTGGACGACGATCTGCTCGCCGAACTGCTGGCCCGTGCCGGGGCGCGCAAGCCCGAGGACCTGGCGTCCATCGTCTACACCTCCGGCACCACCGGGATGCCCAAGGGGTGCCGGCTCACCCACGGCAACTTCGGCGCCGTGCAGGACGCCACCGTGCCGCACATCGAGGGCGGCCTCCCCGGCGACACCACGTATCTGTACCTGCCGCTCGCCCACATGCTGGCCCAGCTGATCCAGTTCACGACGCTGCTGGTCGGCGGTGCGCTGTGCTTCTTCGGCGGGCGGATCGAGAGCATCGTCGCCGAGCTCGCCGAGGTCAGGCCCACCCATCTGCCGTCCGTGCCGCGACTGTTCGAGAAGGTGCACTCCCAGGTGCTGTCGCTCGCGGAGTCGCAGGAGGGCGGCCGGGAACGGTTCGGGGCGGCCGTCGCGCTCGGCGTGCGGGCGGCCGAGCTGCGGGACCGGGGCGAGGAGCTGCCGCCGGAGCTGCGCGAGGCCTACGACGCCGCGGACGCCGCGCTCTTCAGCCTGGTCCGCGCCGTCTTCGGCGGCCGGCTGCGCTGGGCGACCACCGGAGCCGCGCCCATCGCCCCGCAGACCATGGACTTTCTGCGGGCCTGCGGGCTGGCCGTCCTGGAGGGGTACGGCATGACGGAGTCCGGCGGCATCATCGCCGTCAACCACGCCACCGACTTCCGGCACGGCACGGTCGGCCGGCCCATCGACGGCTGCGAGGTGCGGATCGCGGACGACGGGGAGGTGCTCGCGCGGGGCGCCAACGTCTTCCCCGGCTACCACGGCGACCCGGACGCGACGTCCGAGGCGCTGGACTCCGACGGCTGGCTGCACACCGGGGACCTCGGCGCGTTCGACGCCGACGGCTATCTGACAATCACCGGCCGGAAGAAGGACATCGTCATCACCTCGGCCGGCAAGAACCTCACCCCGACCCAGATCGAGTTCGCCATCCAGCAGTCCCGCTACGTCTCCCGGGCGGTGATGATCGGCGACCGCCGCCCGTACCCGGTCGCGGTGCTCACCCTGGACCCGGACGAGATCATCGGCTGGGCGTCGCGCACCAAGAAGATCCTGGGCGCCCGCCCGACCCGGCACCCGGAGGTGCACGCCCTGGTGCAGGAGATCGTGGACGCGGCCAACGAGCAGGTCGCCCGGCCGGCGCGGATCCGGGCGTTCGTGATTCTCGACGAGGATCTGTCGGTGGAGGCGGGTGAACTCACCCCGACGCTGAAGCTCCGCCGCTCGGTGGTCGCGGAGCGGTACCGGGACCGGATCGACGCGCTCTACGCGGAGCTGGCGGAACGCCCGGAACACGTGGAAAGTGCGGAACGCGGAGAAAGCACAGAACGCGATGAAAGCGGGGAAGGCCGGGAAACTCCGGAACCCGTGCCGGGCCCGCGGTAGCGGCGGGAAAGGCAGGAGCCCCGCACAACCGGTGCGGGGCTCCTTGGCAATGCTGTGAGGCGATCCCGTCGATCAGACCGGGGTTACGTTCTCCGCCTGGGGGCCCTTCGGGCCCTGGGTGACGTCGAAGTTGACCTGCTGGTTCTCCTCGAGGGAGCGGAACCCAGCGGCGTTGATCGCGGAGTAGTGAACGAAGACGTCGGGGCCCCCGCCGTCCTGGGCGATAAAGCCGAAGCCCTTTTCAGCGTTGAACCACTTCACGGTTCCGGTAGCCATAAAGCCCTCCTTGGGCCCAAAGGGTTGCCCTGCTCCAGAACCTGCAACTGCGAAGTCTGAAAACTACAAAAGCCTACGGGGTCACATGCTCCGCAGGCTCTGTACTGCAAGGGAAACCAAACTGCAACTTGCGAGGAGAGTAGCACGCAGGTTCAGGGGTGGGGAAGGGTCTCAAGATCGGCCTTTCGAGGCCCTTCCAGGGGCTGTTCCGCCGCCCGGCCACAAGATCCGCAAGGACCAGGACTAGCCTCCTGATGTGGACAAATCTGCACCTGACGCCGAAAGCGGCCGGACCCGTCCGCGGGTCGGCCACATCCAGTTCCTGAACTGCGTGCCCCTGTACTGGGGGCTTGCCAGGACAGGAGCCCTCCTCGACCTGGAACTCACCAAGGACACCCCGGAGAAACTCAGCGCCCAGCTGGTGCGCGGGGACCTGGACGTCGCTCCCGTCACGCTCATGGAGTACCTGCGGCACGCCGACGAACTGGTGGCGCTCCCGGACATCGCCGTCGGCTGCGACGGCCCCGTCATGTCCTGCGTCATCGTGAGCCAGCTGCCGCTCGACCAGCTCGACGGCCAGCGGGTCGCCCTCGGCTCCACGAGCCGGACCTCCGTGCGCCTCGCCGAGCTGCTGCTCACCGAGCGGTACGGGGTGCGCCCCGAGTACTACAGCTGCCCGCCCGACCTGTCGCTGATGATGCAGGAGGCACAGGCCGCCGTCCTCATCGGTGACGCGGCCCTGCGGGCCTCCCTGCACGACGCGCCCCGGCTCGGCCTGCAGGTGCACGACCTGGGCCAGATGTGGAAGGACTGGACGGGGCTGCCGTTCGTCTTCGCCGTCTGGGCCACCCGCCGCGACTACTTCGCGCGCGAGCCGGAGGCCGTCCGCGAGGTGCACCGCGCGTTCCTCGCCTCGCGTGACCTCTCGCTGGAGGAGGTCGACAAGGTCGCCGAGCAGGCCGCCCGCTGGGAGTCCTTCGACTCCGAGCTGCTGAGCCGGTACTTCACGACGCTCGACTTCTCCCTCGGCGCCGGGCAGCTCACCGGCATCGCCGAGTTCGCCCGTCGCGTCGGCTTCCCCGAGGAGGCGCGCGTCGAACTGCTCTGACCACGCGCCTCCCGGGACCGGAGCGACCGCTGTCGCCCGGAGTGACCGGTGCTCCCCGAGCGACCGCTGTTACAGCGCGGTCAGCGGGACCTGGACGGTGCGGACCTCGCCGTCGCCCAGGTGCAGCAGGCCGCGGCCGGGCTGGATGGCCTGGCCGATGGAGCCGCGCTGCAGCCGGACGCCGACCAGGTCGCCGTCCGACATGTTCTGCGGGGACAGGAGAAGGCCGCGGCGGGCCTTCTTCATCTCGACCTGCCAGCCGTTGAAGCCGCCGCAGATGTCGTCCGCGTCGCCCGCGATGACCAGACCGATGTCCTTGCCGGTCGCGTTGCGCACCACGGACTGGAAGACGTCCCCCGCCTCGCAGTTACGCAGCAGCTCCGCATCGTCCACGATGATCACGCCGGGGCCGCTGAAGCGGGCCAGCGCCTCCTGGAGTTCCGCCGTGGTGATCTCGTCGGTGCCGAAGAAGCCCACGACGCCCGGGGCGTGCTTGAGACGGCGCAGCGGTGACTGGCGGCGCGGGGTGGCCAGGATGATCTGGGTGCCCGCGGTGAGGAACGAGCGCGTCATCGTCAGCAGCGCGGTGCTGCGCCCGGAGCGGGCCGGGCCCGCGATGACGAAGGCGGGCGTGCCCTCGGCGAGGTTCGGGCCCAGCACGGTCAGCTGGTCGCCGCCGATGGCCGCCATCGACCAGAGCCGGCCGCCGCCGCGCATGGCCTGCATCTCCTGCGGGTCGCGCATCTCCCACGCCTCCTCGAACTCGATCCGGGAGGGCAGCACATCGACCCGGAACGGCCGGCGGGAGCGCGGTACGGCGCTGTCCCGGTCCTTGGCCGCGGCGCCGATGGCGTGCAGGGCCGCGGACTGGGCCTGGCCGCTGGGGTCCTCGGTGAGCAGCGCCACATGGGTCTCGGTGGCGCCCTGCGCGCGGAACGCCCGGCCCGGCGGGATCTTCGCGGGGATCTTGCGCGGGTTGAGGCCGATCAGGGACAGGTCGCCCGAGTCGCTGAGCTGCAGCGCGATCTTGTTCTCGGTGAGGGTGGAGATCCGGCCGAGCAGCAGCGACCGGTCGCCCGTCATGATCACGTGGATACCGACGGACGCGCCCTCGCGCATCAGCTGGAAGATCGTGTCGGTCAGCGAGCCGTTGTTCAGATCGCCGAGCGACGGGGTGAAGCCCTCCCAGCGGTCCAGCAGCAGCACGATGTGCGGCAGCCGGTCGGCCTCGGCGACGCCCGTCCGCTGCTCGTTGATGTCGGTGAAGCCGCCCTCGGTGAGCAGCGCCATCCGGCGCTGCACCTCGGCGGCGAGCTTGCCGATCAGCCGGACCGCGCGGTCCGCCTCGTTGGAGCGGACCACGGCGCCGCAGTGCGGCAGCGCGGACAGCGCCAGCAGCGCGCCGTTCCCGCAGTCCAACGCGTACAGGTGCACATCGGCGCAGGAGTTGGAGCGGGCCAGCGAGCCCGCGATGGTGCGCAGCGTCTGCGAGCGGCCCATGCGCGGGGCGCCCGCGATCATCAGGTGACCGAAGGTCGTCAGATCGATGGAGGCGGTGCGCCGCGCCTGCTCGCTCGGCAGGTCGTCGACCGCGTACGGGGCCGGCAGCAGGCCGTCGCGGGAGACGTTGACCGGGGTCTCCAGCTCGTCGATGACCATCCGCTCGGTGAGCGCGGGCAGCCACGGGCTGTGCTGCGGCGGCAGCCCCAGCTGCTCGTTGGCGCCCTGGATGGCCTCGACGAGGACGGCGAGGTCGGTCAGCAGGTCGTCGTCGTTGGTACGGGGACCGGACGGCCGTTCGGGGACCGGGCGGCCGAGGCCGTCCCAGCCGATCTGCACGGTCCACGGCGCGGGCGCCTTGTTGGCGACCTGGCCGGGGCGCCGGCCGCCGACGCGTCCGGACTGGAACGGCAGCAGCGAGGAGGCGCCGAGCCGCACATACGCCCGGCCCGGGGTGGACTTGGCGATGTATCCGGCGTCGGGGGCGTCGATGACGTCGGACGATTCGCTGGCGTCGGTGACGCGCAGCGCGATGCGGAGGTTGGTGTTGGCGCGGATCTCGGGGGAGACGACGCCGGAGGGTCGCTGGGTGGCGAGGATGAGGTGGATGCCGAGCGAACGGCCTCGCTGGGCGATGTTGACCAGGCCGGTCACGAAGTCGGGCAGCTCACGGGCCATGGACGCGAACTCGTCGATGACGATGAGCAGCCGGGGCATCGCCGCGAGCCCCGGGTTGGTGCGCATCGCGATGATGTAGTCCTCGAGGTCCTTGGCACCGGCGGCCGCGAGGGTGTGTTCGCGGCGGCGCAGCTCGGCGCCGAGCGACTCCAGGGCCCGTTCCACCAGGTGCGTGTCGAGGTCGGTGACCATACCGACGGTGTGCGGCAGCTTCACGCAGTCCTTGAAGGCCGCGCCGCCCTTGTAGTCGACGAGGACGAACGTCATCGCGTCCGGCCGGTTGGCGACCGCCAGCGACGCCACGATGGTCTGCAGCAGCTCGGACTTGCCGGAACCGGTGGTGCCGGCGACCAGGCCGTGCGGCCCGTCGCGGACCAGGTCGATGGCGAACGCGCCGTCGAAGGACGAGCCGACCACGGCCTGGGTGGAGCGGCCGCCCATGCTCCAGCGGGCGGCGATGCCGCCGACGGTGGGCGGCTCCATCTCGATCACGTCGAGCAGCCGGCAGGAGTCCGGCAGGGCCGCGCCCTCGTCACCGCTGACGTCGCGGATCGGGGCCATCGCGCGGGCCATCTGCTCGCCCCACGCGGCGGTCACACAGTCGGGCCGCACCCCGGAGACCGGCTCGACGCCGGCCATCGAGACCTGCAGCAGCCCGTAGTAGTCCTCCTCGACGAGCGCACGGCACTCCTCGGGGAGCAGCCGGCGGTCGGCGTCGAGGCAGATGAGGTGGATGCCGACGCGGGGGCCGTCGCGCAGCACCTGGGTGAGGCCGGGCAGTGCGCGCAGCCGCCGGGAGCCGTCGAGGACGACGAGGATCGTGGGGCCGCCCCAGGCCTGGTTGGGCTGGGAGCCGGCCTCGCGGGCCGCGTCCTGGCGGGAGGTGACCTGGGCGAGCAGTTCGCTGATCCGGCGGGCGACGCTGTCGGCGTCGGTGCCGATCAGGGCCAGTGCGGACTGTCCCTCGCGGGCCCTGGCGTGCGGCAGCCAGCGCACCCACTCCCAGCCCTCTCGGCCGCTGGGGTCGGTGAGCACGCAGATCTGCAGATCGGCGGGGGAGTGCAGGGCGGCGGCCTGGGCCACCAGCCAGCGGCCGATGGCGCGCGGCAGTTCACCGCGGCCCGCGACGCCGAGCACACCGTGCTGCTGCATGGGGACGGTCACCGGAACGTCGGACAGCTTCCGGGCCTCGTTGCGCTTGTGCTCCTCCTGGGCCGGGTCCGAGACCTGGACCTCGGTGGGGAGGGTGCCGGTGCCGACGCGCAGCATCCCGTAGTCCGGGTCGGAGCGCCGCCGTTCCCACAGCCGCTGGCTCGGCCCGGTCGCGGCGACCAGCACCTCGGCCGGGTCCGGGGCCTGGGTGCGGCGGGCGGCGGTGTCGGCGGCCATGGCCTTGCGGGCCTGCCGCTCGATCGACTCCTTGTGCGTCTCGTAGTCGGCGTTGGTCTGGCGGAACGACTTCTTGCCGTGCTTCTTGTCGTTCATGTAGTTGCCGACCATGGCGACCGGGCTGAGCACCGCCATGAAGAGGAAGCGCGGCTGGTGCATCATCATCGCCATGAGCACCGCGCCGAACAGCGGCACGATCGCCATCAGCCAGGGCATGGGCCGGTTCTCGGACTGCTTGGGCTTGCTCGGCAGCTGGAAGTTGGTCGGCCGCGGCGGCGGGGTGATGCGCGGCGGCCGGTTGTAGTCGAGGCCGGTGCCGTCCTCGGAGGGCTTGAGCGCGGTGTCGGGGAAGCTCGGCAGGCTCAGTTCCAGCAAGGTCTGTCCGGCGGCGACGACGCTGCGCGGCCGCCAGGGGCTCGCGTCGGTGAGCGGCTTGCCGTCGATGGTGGCGGAGCTGCCGAAGGACGGGTGGACGGTGACCGTCCCGTCGACCGCGACGTCCACCTCCACCGCGGAGTGCGGCAGCGCCGGGTCGTTGAGCCGGATCCACGCGTCGGGCCCGCTGCCGACGACCGCGACGCCGGGACCGAGCCGGTGCACGCCGCCCGCGTCGGGACCGCCCACGATCCGTACTTCCACCGTGCCCTGGGCGTCGGGCGCCGGGCAGGCGTCGGGCGCGGCGACGCTGACCACCGCGCCGTCACGCACCGGCGAGGCGTCCAGGCTCAGCTCGGGGTCGATCTGGAAGCCGTTGATGTGCAGGGCGGGCGGGCCCTGTCCGTCGTCCGGACGTCCGAGCAGCCGGCCGATCTCCGCCGCGAGCGCGCCGACGGGCGCCGCGGGGTCGGCGTCGACCAGCATGTCCGCACGGTCGTCACGGACCGGGTCGATCACGCTGAGCTGGAGTTCCACTGCCGTCCCCCTGCACCACTGAGCACCACTGGTATTTGCTGTTGACCATCATGCAACAGGTGCCCGACAACGCACCGGCCGCATCGGCCGGAACCGGGCCCACGCCAGGAGGTGTCCTGACGGTAGGTGGGTCAAGAGTGAGAGAATTGACGGGCATTGGACGCGGAAGCCGCGTGCGGCGGGCGGCAGCAGAACCGACGGGGGAAGTATGGGTAGTCCTGACCGATTGAAGGTGGATCTCGGCGGTTTGGAGGATTTTGCCTCCAACCTCGATGCCGTGCGGACCACGATGAACGGCACACGCAAGCTCTTCGAGTCCTACGAGGCGAAGCTCGGCTCCGGGAAGGTCGCGGACGCGCTGGACAGCTTCGAGCACAACTGGAAGGACGGCCGGAAGGAGATCGACGGGCACCTGGAGGGGCTGGCCAAGATGGCCAACACCGCGGTGCGCGAGATCCGGAAGGCCGACAAGCAACTCGCCGACGACCTGGCGAAAGCGGCAAAGGGTGAGGGCGGCAAGTAGTGAGTGCAACTCCGCGGGTGATGCCGGTCGAGCGGGAGGGCTTCTCGCTCACCGTGCCGATGACATGGTGGGAGTTCGACCTGCACCCGGCCAGCCGGGACGAGAGCGTCCGCAAGCTGATGGCGCAGCGCGTGCAGGAGAACCCGGCGATCGGCGAGCACCGTGACGTGCTCGCCAAGTTCCTGCGCAGGGCGGCGCGTGAGGCGTACGACAGCGGGGCGGTGTACATCGGCTGCATGGCGCAGAACTTCGGCGGGATACCGCTGACCGCGTCCGTCACCGTGTCGCTGGTGGGGGCCCGGACGCCCGAAGGGCAGCTGCTGGCCACGGATCCCGCGTCGATCGTCGCGGGACTGCGGGAGAAGCCGGCCCGGCGCGAGGGGGACGCGTGGCGGAAGGTGACGACGGTGGAGATCCCGGAGACCGGAGCCGCCGCCCGTACGTACGGGATCGAGGACATCGAGATCCCCGGCGACAGCAAAACCGTACGCACGGTGCTGATGCAGACATTCATCCCGCTGCCGGGCGGCGGGGACCGGGTCGCGCTGGTCGCCTGCAGCAGTCCGGTGCTCGATCTCGCGGACTCGTTCTTCGACGTATTCGACGCTGTGACCTCGACGTTCCGCTACCGGGAACCGCAGGCTGCACCCGCGCCGTCCTCACCCGTAAGCTGAGGCTTCCGCAGACCATCACATCAATCTGCGACTCAAAGGCCACGGGGGTCGGCCCTGCGGCAAGGCCAATGGAAGGTATTTCCTCTATGTCTAATGTGAACGTTACATACCAGGACATGCGTGACGCGGCCAGCAAGCTCAAGACGGGCCAGGCCGAGATCACCGAGAAGCTGAACACGCTGCACAAGTTTGTTCAGGGCCTGGTGAACGGCGGCTATGTGACCGACCGTTCCTCGAAGCAGTTCGACCAGTCGTACACCGAGTTCAACACCGGTGCGACCAAGACCATCGAGGGTCTTGAGGGCATGGGCAAGTTCCTCGAGAGTGCCGCGCAGGCGTTCCAGTCCGCGGACGAGGAGCTCGCCAAGGGCCTCGGCCACTGATCGAGCGGCAACGGATGCGCCGCAGCGGATCACCGCTGCGGCGCATCGTGCGTCACGGGCGCCGCCCGGGGGCACACTCCGCTCAGAGGAGGCTCTGATGCAGCCGTTGGCTACGACAGATCCGTCGTCGATCGGCCCGTACCGTCTGCTCGGACGGCTCGGAGCGGGTGGGATGGGCCGGGTCTATCTCGGCCGCAGCCCCGGCGGGCGCACGGTCGCGGTGAAGGTGGTCCGTTCCGAGCTCGCCGAGGACACCGAGTTCCGCACCCGCTTCCGCCGTGAGGTGGACGCCGCCCGGCTGGTGGGCGCGGCCTGGAGCGCTCCGGTGCTCGACGCGGACACCGAGTCGCCGGTGCCGTGGATCGCCACCGGCTACATCGCGGGACCCACCCTCGCCGACGCCGTCACCGAGTTCGGGCCGCTGCCGCCGAGCGGAGTGCGGACGCTGGGCGCCGGGCTCGCCGAGGCGCTGGACGCGGTGCACCGGCTCGGCCTGCTGCACCGTGACATCAAACCGTCCAACGTGATGCTCTCGCTCGACGGTCCGGTACTCATCGACTTCGGTGTCGCGCGCGCCATGGACGCCTCCGGCGCGTCCGTCACCGGCAGCGGGGTGGTCGTCGGCTCGCCGGGCTACATGTCGCCCGAGCAGGTGCTCGCCCGGCCGCTCGGCGCGGCATCCGACATCTTCGCGCTCGGCGCCGTGCTCGCCTTCGCGGCGACCGGACACGGCCCGTTCAGCGGGGACAGCGCCGCCTCGCTGCTCTACAAGGTCGCCCACGAGGAGCCGGAACTCGACGGTGTGCCCGATGAGTTGCGCGACGTGGTGGAGTCCTGCCTCGCCAAGGCCCCGGCCGTCCGCCCCACTCCCGCCCAGCTCGCGGCCCGGCTGTCGCCCGACGGGGCCGCCGCGCTGGTGCGCCAGGGCTGGCTCTCCCGGCCGCTGATGGCGCAGCTCGGCCGTCATGCGGTCGAACTGCTGGACCTGGAGGCGGCTCCGCTGTCGGCCCGCTCCGAGGTGACGCCCGCGGGCGCGCACCTCGGGTCGGCCTACGGCTCGTTCGGCCCGCCGCGGGCGCCCTCGCACTCCTTCGGCATGGAGGCGTCGGGGCCGCGCGACGCGGTACCGGGCGCCCTGGCCCCCGGTGCGCGCTCCGCGCCGGAACCTTCCGTACGCCGCGGGCGCCGCCGGCTGCTGGCCGCGGTGGCCGTGCTGCTGGTCGCCGTCGTCGCCGCGACCGTGGTGGTCCTGCTGCGGCCGGAGGACAAGCCGGGCGGCGCCACCGGCGGCGGGCCGGGGAGCAGCACGCCGTCCAGCGACGCGAACACCGGCGCGGTCACCGGATCCGTGCCCGCCGCGTTCATCGGCACCTGGCAAGGCAACACCGTCTCCACCAACGGCGTCCCCAACGGGGTCCTGACGGTCACCGTCAAGGCGGGACGCATCGGCGAGAACGTCGGTGACAGCACTGTGGACCTGCTGGGCGTCCTCAACTGCGGAGGCACCTGGAAGCTGGTGTCCGCGACGACCAAGGTGCTGGTCTTCGACTCGACGGCCGGTGATCCGGGCGCGACGAGCGGCTGTTCCAAGGGCGCCACGGCGGAACGGCTGACCCTCAAGGACCCCACGACGCTGACCTACACCACCAACGACGCGGGGGCCGGCCGGCCCAGCGGCGACCTGAAGAAGATCAAATAGCCGCCGATGGCGCAGGGCCGGACGGTCCTCAGCCGGTCGTCCTGCAGAGCTCCTTGGACGGCGCGAACTGGAACTTCCCGTCCACCGAGATCACCGCGTTGACGGTGTAGCAGGTGTCGGCCGTCACCGACCCGGCCGTGAACACCACCGCGGGCTCATTGCCGTTCGGCGTCTTCTGCAGCGGCTCGCCGCCACCGGGCACCACGGCCCGCACGACATAGCCGGCGACCTGCGCGGCCTGCTTCGGCGGCTTCCACGTGATCTGCACATTTCCGTTGGCCTTCACGGCCTGGACGTTCAGTGGCATCAGACCCGCCAGCTTGTCCGACGGCACCTGCACCGGGGCGGCGCTCGACGTCGGGCCGGGAGCCGTGGAAGCGCTGGAGGAAGCTTTCGGCTCGGGCTTCGAGCCGCGGTCGCGCAGCACCAGCGTGGCCGCGGTCCCCGCCGCGGCGAACACCACCAGCGCGGTGGTCGCCGCGAGCAGCCGCTTGCGCGACTGCCGCTTGGCCTCGTCCTGCGCCCGCGCGCCCGCCTGTTCGACGGCCGCCTGCTCCTCCGGCGTCAGATCGTCCGCCGGGTCCCAGCCCGGCAGCGGCGATTCCATCGCCGGTTCCGGCTCCAGCGCGGGCACCTTCGTCGCGGACGACGGCGACAGCAGCGACCGCAGGGAGCGGTGCACCTCCGTCAGCGGCGGGCGCCCTTCCGGGTTCGCCGACATCATCCTGCGGACGAGGATCAGCAGCGGGTCCGGTATGTCGTGGCGGTGGGCGGGGTACGGCAGTTCGCCGCGCAGCACCTCCGCGTAGAGCGCGGACCACGAGGTGCGGCCCGCGTCCGCGTACGCCGGTTCGCCGTTGAGCAGCGCGTAGAGCGTCGCGCCGAGGGAGTACACATCGGCCGCCGGGCCCGGCTTCTCCCAGCCGAAGAGCTCGCGCGGCACGAACATCGGGTCGAAGACCGCGCCCAGTTGCGGCGCGGAGCGCTGCAGGACGCGCGCGAGACCGTGGTCCGCGAGCAGCGCGTCACCGTTCTCGTCGAAGAGGATGTTCGCCGGGCGGACGTCCAGGTGCAGCACCCCGCGGCGGTGCGCGGAGTGCAGGGCCAGCGCCAGGCGGGTGCCGATGACGATCGTCTCGTCGACGGGGAACGGCCCGGAGTTGGCGAGCTTCGCCTGCGCGTTGCCGCCGCGGCAGAACTGCTCCACCAGGTACGGGCGGTGGTCGGCGGTGAAGCCGGCGTCCTCGACCGTCACCGAGCAGGGGTGCCGCGCGGCGGCGCCCGCCGACAGGAGTTCGGAGTGCGCGGCAAGCCGGGTGCTCTCGCCGTCGACCGTGACGGCGAGCAGCTTGACGGCCACCTCGGCGCCGGTCGCCTCCTCGGCGCACAGCAGAACGGAACTGTGGCGGCCGGTGCCCGCCTGCCGGAGCAGCTTGTAACCCGGCGGGAGACGGTATCCCTCCGCCGACGTCTGCTGGGGTACGGCGACGGAACCCTCGTCACTCTCCGGGTTCTCCGTCGCGCCCTGGCCGCGCCTTCCCGGCGTCCGGTCCACCGTTGTCCTCCCGTGCCTCACCCGTTTCACGACAACCTACCGCCTCCGCCCCTCTGCGGGGTCGGCGCCTGTACCCCCTGCGGCCCGCCGGCCGGAGGCGGTCAGCCCCTCCGCAGCCGCAGGGCACGGCCGATCCGGTCGCGTCTGGGGATGGTGCGGAGCACGACGCGTTCGATGGCGTCGCAGTGCGCCCAGGCGGCGTCGGCCGACGCCGGGTCGGGGGTGCGGCCGGCGTAGCCGACCTCGTTCACCAGGCGGGCGAGATCGGGGAGATGCTCGCCGGCGGCGCCACCCACCCGGGTCGCCCCGAAGGCGGCGACCTCCTCCGCGGTGTGCGCCCCGGTGGCGGGCAGCCCGATCTCGGTGAGCCGGTCGACGATCTGCTGCCAGGCGCCGAGCACCCGCTGCCGTACGTCGGCGGCGCCGCGCCGCCTGGCCCGCCGCCGCCAGGGCAGCCAGGCCGCGTAGAGCAGATAGCCGAGGACGAGCAGCAGGGCGCCGGCCGGGGCGTAGATCCACCAGGGGGTGCCGGCCGCCGGGGCGGCCGTCGGCTGCGGGGTGCCGGCGGCCTTGGGCGGTGCGGACGGCCGCGGCTGGTCGGTGATCTGCTGGTCGACCGTCTTGCGGTCCTTCGTCTGGCCGGCCGGGGCGACCGAGCTGCCGTCCTTCGACGTGGTGCCCGGGGTCGGGTAGAAGGGGACCCAGCCGATGCCCTTGAACTCCACCTCGGGCCAGGCCAGTACGTCCTTGCCCGTCACCTGCCAGGTGTCGTCGCCGGTCTTCGTGCCGGGCCGGAAGCCGACCACCACCCGGGAGGGCAGCCCCAGGGTGCGGGCGAGCACCGCGAACGACGCGGCGAACTGCTCGGACGTGCCGCGCTTGCCGTCGGTGAGGAAGAACTCCAGACCGCGGTAGGTGTGACCGGGGATGGCCCGCGGGTCGAACTGGTAGGACTCACGCAGCCAGTCGGCGAGCTTCACCGCCTGCTCGTACGGGAACGAGCTGCCCTCGGTTGCCTTCGCGGCGATCTTCGTGAAGGACGCGACGGACGGGATCGGCTGGTCGGCCGCGTCCGTGCGCGGGAGTTCGACGAGCGCCGGGTCGTCGGCGGCCGGCGCGTACTGCAGCCGCTGCACGTCGTAGACCGGCAGCTGGGACACGGCCGTGTAAGTGAAGCCGCTGGGTGCCGTCCGGTCGGTGGCCAGTACACCGGCGGCCGGGTCCACCGACAGGTCGGTGTGGTCCGGCAGCGTCACGGCCGACGGCCGGTCGGCGGCGGGCAGCCAGATACCGGGCAGCGACTGGACGGTGAAGCGCTGGGTGACTTCCTGCCGCTTGCCAGGATCGACGCCGTGTTCCGCGGGGACCCGGCCGCCGGTGCGCGCCAGCTTGGCGGTGCTGGACCACGTGGTGCCGTTGTACGCGTCCAGCACGGCCAGCCGGTAGTTGCTCTCGGCGGTGGAGCGGACGGTGAAGACCTTGGCGTCGCCGCTGCGCATCAGCGCCGCGACCTGGTCCAGCGGACTGATGGACTCCGGACGGACGGTGGGCGGGGTGATCGCGTCCCGCGGGTCGTACGAGGCGCCCATCCCCGGGAGGCCGGTCCCGGCCAGCACGGCGATGAGGGTGAGGCCGAGGACGACCGGCAGCCCGAGCACCAGCCCGCGGACGGACAGGCTCACCCGCGACCGGACCAGCGCCAGCAGCGCGGTGAGCGCGGCCAGCGCGGCGACCACCGGGTGGTTGGACCCCGGGCCGTCCACGCCGAGCACCAGCGGGAAGCCGAAGGCGAGCACCGCGGGCAGCGCCGGGAGCAGCGGGGTGCGGGTGCGCAGCGCCAGTTCGGCGGAGGCGAACGCGGCGAGCCACAGCACCGCGTGCGGCAGCACCAGCAGCCGCGCCTCACCGGGGACCGGAAGGATGGTGGTCAGGACGGCGTGCGGGGCGTCGAGCAGCGCGGGCCAGATGGCGCGCGGCCCGCCGTCCCGGAACATCGTCAGCCAGACCGTGCCGGTCCAGGCGGCGACCGTCAGCACGACGGACGGCCAGAGCGGACCGGTGCGGCCCTTGCGGGACAGGGCGCCCGACAGCAGCGCGGACAGGGCGATCGGCGCGAGAACGGACACCGCGAGCACCGGCAGCAGGTCGTGGGTGCTGAACACCCGGTGCCAGCCCAGGCCGGAGGCGGCGAGCAGCGCGGCGACCGGCAGCAGCGACCACAGGCGGCGGGCGCGCCCGAGGCCGTCGCCGCGGGTCGCGACCGGGGTCTTCGGACGGTCGGTGCTCGGCCCGGTGGGCGCGGGCGCGGCCCAGTCCCAGTTCGGGCCGCCGCCCTGCGGCGGCAGCGGCGCGGTACGTGCGGGACGTGTGGTGGCGCTCAACGGACGGCCTCCCAGCGCCAGCCGGCCAGCAGCGCGTCCAGGGACGCGATGTGCAGTTGCGGTACGTCGACGGTGGCGCTCGACACGCCCTGCGCGTCGGGCGCGGTCCTGTCCTCACCGGCGCGCAGCATCGTCACCCGGTCGAAGCGCCGCCGGACCCGGCCGAGCGCCGTCAGTCCGTCGGTGTCTCCGGTGCCGGTGACGACGACGAGCGAGCCGCCGCCCCGGTGGTGCTCCAGCCCGTCGAAGGCGGACGCCGCCGACGTCCGGTCGGAGCGGCCGATGAGCGCGAGCCGGTCGAGGAGCGCGTCGGCGTCGTTGCCGGAACCGTCGGTGTGCAGGATCGGGCCCGCCTCGCTGAGCACGTGCACCGGGAAGTTGGAGCGGGCGGCGGCGTACGCGATGGACGCGGCCGCGTCGACGGCCAGCTCGAAGTCGTCGTCGGAGACGTACGCGCCGGGCCGGGTGTCCAGCACCAGCGTGGTGTGCGGCAGCGACACGTCGACCATCTGCCGCACCATGAGCGTGCCGGTGCGGGCGGTGGACCGCCAGTGCACCCGGCGCAGATCGTCGCCGAGCACGTATTCGCGCAGCGCGTGGAAGGTCAGCGACCCGTCGTCGGCGGTGTCCGAGGTCGGGCCCTCGACATGGTGCGCCTTGCCGGACGGCAGCACCGGCAGCAGACAGATGCGCGGTCGGACGACGAGGGTGTCGGCGGCGCCGTAGGACCGGATCCGGCGCGCGAGACCGAGCGGGTCGGTGCGCTCCAGCCGCAGCGGGCCGACGGTGATCCTGCCCCGCCGGGCGGTCGGCAGCGCGTAGTGCAGCTCCTGCGAGCCGCCCGCGCGCAGCACCGGCACGTCCATGGTGAGCGGCTGGTCGCCGCACAGGTCGGTGGCGCGCAGCCCGCGCCGGGTGCGGGTGCCGGTGTTGGTGAGGGTGACGATGCCGTCCGCCGGGTCGCCCCGGCCGACCTTGCGCGGCGCGATCCGGCGGTCCGCGGCCAGTTGCGGCTTCGGCACCGTCCAGATCACGGCCGTGACGACCGCGGCCAGGCAGGTCAGCCCGAGCGCCGCGGCCTCTCCGTACCCGTACCCGTAGCCGGCGCCCAGCAGGGCGGCACCGGCCAGCAGCGTGCCCCAGCCGGTGGCGGACAGCGGGCCGGCGCCCGAACGGCGGGTGGCGTCGGCCGCGGGCATCAGATCCGCGCCCCGCCGGCCGCCTGCGGCACCGGCACCGTCGCCAGGACCTCGGCGATGACGTCCGCGCCCGTACGGCCGCTCAACTCGGCCTCCGGGGTCAGGATCAGCCGGTGCGCGAGGACGTGCACGGCGAGCGCCTTGACGTCCTCGGGCAGCGCGTAGCCGCGCGACTGGGAGGCGGCCCGCACCCGGATGGCGCGCAGCAGCGCGACGGATCCGCGCGGGGACGCGCCCAGCCGGACGTCGGGCAGCGTCCGGGTCGCCGCGACGACCCGCACGATGTAGTCGTAGAGCTGCTCGGCGACCTGCACCTGCGTCGCGACCTGGATGAACTCCGCGATGTGGTGCGAGGAGGCGATCGTCGAGAGGGAGTCGGGCGAGGTGTTGGCGGCGGAGCCGGTGAGCACCGCGACCTCCGAGGCGTGGTCCGGGTAGCCGACCGTGACGCGCATCAGGAAGCGGTCCAGCTGCGCCTCGGGCAGCGCGTAGGTGCCGCCCATGTCCACGGAGTTCTGCGTGGCGAGCACCATGAAGGGGCGCGGCACCGGGTGGGTCTTGCCGTCGGCGGTGACCCGGCGCTCCTCCATGACCTCCAGCATCGCCGACTGCGTCTTGGGCGAGGCGCGGTTGATCTCGTCACCGAGCACGATGTTCGCGAAGACCGGGCCGGGCAGGAAGTCGAACGTCCCGGTGTTCTGCCGGTAGATCGTCACGCCGGTGATGTCGGACGGCAGCAGGTCCGGGGTGAACTGCACCCGCGCGAAGTTCGCCTCGATCGATGCGGCCAGGCAGCGCGCCAGCGTCGTCTTGCCCGTCCCCGGCACGTCCTCGATGAGCAGGTGCCCCTCCGCGAACAGGCAGGTCAGCGCCAGCTCGACGGTGTCGCGCTTGCCCTTGACGACCCGCTCGATGTTGTCCCCGAGCGCGTGGAAGCACTGGGCGAAGAGCGCGACGGCGTCGTTCTGCTGGTACTGCGGGGGAACGCTCATGACGTGCTCGCACTTCGGTTGTCGGTGGGGAGGAGGGGGGTCACTGGCATTCCCAGACGGCGGAGTTGAAGCGTGAGTCCAGATAGACGTCGGCGACATAGCCGTTTCCGTAGCTGGACGAGATCTTGCCCCAGACGTCGCTGGTGACGTGGTCGTAAGGCTGGGTCTCCGAGCTGCCGGTCGTCCGGCAGTGCACGGCGACGGAGCCCGTGTAGTTCGCCGGGAACTGATTCACCCGGGTGCCGGTCTTGGTGCTCGGGTCGCTGCGGATCGCCAGCGGGTCCGGGTCGTTGCTGTTGTGCGTGATGTTCATCGCCACGTCCGGCGGCGTCAGGTCGATCGTGCCGCTCGTGGACGCGCCCGAGCCCGCCGCGTTGCTGCTGCTCACCGTGACGTCGTACCGCTTGCTGTTCTCCAGGCCGGTGACCGACTGGCTGGTGCTCTGCGTGGACTCGCTGCCGCCGGGCCAGGTCACCTTGTAGGTGACACCGGATCCGCCCGAGGGCGCCTTCCAGCTGACCTTCGCGCCGTGCCCGCCGCCGTTGTTGCTGATCTTGAGGCTCTGCGGGGCGCCGGGGGCGACACAGGGGCGGACCGGGGCCGAGGACTTCGACTCCTTGCTCGCCGCGCCGCCCGCGTACTCCGCGACGACCGTGTAGCTGAACTCCGTGCCGCAGGCGCCGCCGTCGACCTGGAAGGTGAAGGGCCCGTTCGGGCCGACCTCGGACGGCGTCGCCGTCTGGCCGCTGCCCACTCCCTTGAGCAGATAGCGCTTGGGGGTGAGCCCGGAGGCGGGCTGGAACGTCAGCGTGATGGAACCGTCGCCGGACTGGGCCTGCGGGGTGCCGGGGGTCTGCGGTTCCGGGCAGCCCGCTTCCCAGTTGATGGCGCAGTTCTTCGTCGGGGTGGTCGGCGGCGCCTGGGTCGGCGGCGGCGTGGTGGCCGGCGCGTGCGTCGGCGGCCGGGTGGTGCCGCCCTGGCCCTTGCCCGGGCGGGTCGGCTGCTGCGCCTGGTGGGTCGGCCGGGAGGACGGCACGTTGTCCTCGACGGGCTTGTCGTTCTTCTTCCGGGCCGTCGGCACCTTGTCCGTGTACTTGCCGATGGTGTGGACGTCGCCGCCCGCGTTGATGACGGCGGCGGAGCTGTTGTTCTGGTCGTTGACCCACAGCAGGCCGTTGCGGACGAAGAGTTCCAGGTTGCCCGGCTTCTTCGTCACGTTCACCGAGTCCTGGAACGCCGAGGTCGCGGTGTCGTAGACGAGCAGGCTGCCGGTGGTCCCGTCCGGGATGTACACCTTCTTGCCCAGCACCTGCGGCGCGCCCAGCGCGTGCCCCTGGATCGGGACCTTCGCGTTGATGGACTGGCCGCTCGTGACGTCGACGAGCGCGAGCGCGCCGCTGTCGGAGGCGAGGATCGGCACCATCGGGCTGTCGGTCGTGGCGGGCACCAGGATCTTCACCGGGGCGGAGTCGTTGATCCCGCCCTGCAGGTTGAAGGTCTGCTGGGTGCCGGCGACGGTCAGCACCTTGGTGACGGCGTCCGTCCGGTCGGTCACCACCGGCCGGCCCTGCGCCAGGGTGAGGACCAGGTCGTGGTCCGGGGCGGCGACCTTGACCTCGGCGCTCTTCGCCCCGTTCACGAACGGGACGACGGTGCCCTTGGCGGGCTGCGGAACCCAGAGCGTGCCCTGGGAGTCGACGGCCGCGGTGCCGAGCCCCGGGCCCAGCTGGACCTTGTCCCCGGTCGGGGTCGTCAGCGCCGGGTCGATCCGCTGGACCGTGCCCTTCGCGGCGTCCACGACGTAGGCGTACGTGCCGCCGGAGACGAGCTGCAGTCCGCTGGTGCCGTAGTTCGTCGACTGCTCGGCGGTGAGCTGCGAGGGGTCGATCCGGACGACCTTGCCGGTCTTCCGGTCCAGCACGAGGACGGTCCTGCCGTCCTGCGCGATCGTCACGGAGTGGCCGTTCATGCCCGGCAGCTTGACCTTGCCGTCCACATCACCCGTCAGGCCGTTGGCGTGCGAGGCCTCGCTGGAGCCGCTGCTGCCCAGCCAGGCGCCGATGTCCGCGAGCCGCGGGATCGAGCCCGCGGCGCCGACCCCGACCGCGACGGAGGTGGCGATGAGGGCGCCGACCGCGCCGATCGCCAGATAGCCGGTACTGCGGTTACGGGTGGGGCGCATCGTCGCCCACAGGGTGGTGGCGGCGGAGCCCGCTCGCTGTCTCAGCACCGCCCCGCGACCCGGCGCCGGCGCCGCGGCGAGTGTCTCTTCGCTGAGCCTGCGCGGACGCAGTCCCCTCGTCGATCCGGCCCCCGACATATCCAACCCCGTCCCGCACCACAAGCCGTCGTCACCGAGCATTTGTCTTGAGACTGCAGATTATCCGGCCCGCGAGGGCGATGTCCCGGGCGCAGGGCACCCCGTGACAAGCATGTGACGCTCCGGACACCCGGCGGCCCGGCCAGGGGCTTGTCCGACGCCTGGCGTACGCTGAGCTGGTCCGTCTTGTACCCCTTCGGAAGGGACAGCACCGGTGAGCGATTACGCAGCCGTCCTCGATCGCGCCGCCGCCGGCGGCCGCATCACCCCGGAGGAGGCGCTGGACCTGTATCGCTCCGCCCCGCTGCACGCCCTCGGGTCGGCCGCCGACGCCGCGCGCCGCCTCCGGTACGCGGGTACCGAGCACATCGCGACGTACATCATCGAGCGGAACATCAACTACACGAACTCGTGCGTCACCGCGTGCAAGTTCTGCGCGTTCTACGCCGCGCCGCAGAGTGACAAGGTCTGGACGCGCGACATCGCGGACATCCTGCGCCGCTGCGCGGAGACCGTCGAGCTGGGCGGTACCCAGATCATGTTCCAGGGCGGCCACCACCCGGACTACGGCGTCGAGTACTACGAGGAGCACTTCGCCGCGATCAAGAAGGCGTACCCGCAGCTGGTCATCCACTCGCTGGGCGCGTCCGAGATCGAGCACATGTCCCGCATCTCCGGGGTGACGGCCGAGGAAGCGATCCGGCGGATCCACGCCGCGGGTCTCGACTCCTTCGCGGGCGCGGGCGCCGAGCTGCTCCCGGCCCGGCCGCGTACCGCCATCGCGCCGCTCAAGGAGTCGGGCGAGCGCTGGCTGGAGATCATGGAGATCGCGCACAACCTGGGCGTCGAGTCGACGTCCACGATGCTGATGGGCACCGGCGAGACCAACGCCGAGCGCATCGAGCACCTGCGCATGATCCGTGACGTACAGGACCGTACGGGCGGTTTCCGCGCCTTCATCCCGTACACCTACCAGCCGGAGAACAACAAGCTGAAGGGACAGACGCAGGCCACGATCTTCGAGTACCTGCGGCTGATCGCCGTCGCCCGGCTCTTCCTGGACAACGTCGCCCACATCCAGGGCTCCTGGCTCACGGTGGGCAAGGAGGTCGGCCAGCTCTCGCTGCACTACGGGGCGGACGACCTCGGCTCGATCATGCTGGAGGAGAACGTGGTCTCCTCGGCCGGTGCCAAACACCGCTCGAACCGGATGGAGATCATCCAGCTGATCCGCTCGGCCGGCCGGGTGCCCGCGCAGCGCGCGACCACCTACGAGCACCTCGTCGTGCACGACGACCCGGCGAACGACCCGGTCAACGACCACGCCGTCTCGCACCTGTCGTCGACGGCGATCGAGGGCGGCACGGCGCACCCCGAGCTGAAGCTGCTCGCCGCCAACTGAATGCTCACGATCCACAGCGGAGACAGCGGCACCGGACGGGCGGTCGCCGTCTCCGGCGACCGGATCGTGGCGGTCGGCACGGCCGATGAGCTACGCGTGCAGTTTCCGCAGGCGAGGGTGCGGGAATGGCACGGGGCCCTGGGCCCCGCGCTGGTGCACGCGGCACCGGTACCGGACGCGCCGAGCCCGCGGGAGCGGATTCACGCCCTCTTGCGGCTCGGGGCGACGGCGGTGGTGGACGGGTATCTGACGGATCCCGCCCTGCGGGCCGCCGCCGCCCGCGGCGGTCTGACGCGGGTGCCCGCCGGATCCGTGCCGCCCGCGCTGGTCCCCGGCGGCCGGGCGGACCTGGCGGTGTTCGACGCCGGCGGCGCCTGTGTGGCGACCGTGGTCGGCGGACGGCTCGTGCACCGGCGCGCATGACCGCCGCGGGCGTGGTGCACCAGCGCGATCAGGCTGAGCTGCAGCCGTGAGACACCGCCGAGCTTGAAGCGCAGGCTCGCGACGTGCAGCTTCACCGTACGTTCGGTGATGCCGAGTTCCTCGGCGAGCTCCCGGTTCGAGGCGCCGTCCCGCAGGCTCATCAGCACCTCGTGCTCACGGCCCGTCAGATCGGGGATCAGCCGCAGCCCCGCCAGGACCGCGCTGCCATGAGGGTGGGGATCGTCTCGCAGTCCGGTCCCGCAGACCTCGCACACCGGGCAGAGCAGATGCACGGATTCCCCCCGGAAGCCTGGACTTGAGCAACGGAAGGCTATATCAGCCCGACTCAGCCGGACAGCGAATCGGCCAGGCGCATCCGCGCCTGCTGCTGATCCTTGAAGTTCTTCAGGACTTCCGCGTTCTTCTCGATCAGCACCTTCTGGTACGCGGACTCGACGGCGTACCAGACGCCCACCAGGTTCACCTGCTGCTTGCAGGCGACGTCGGCGGTGGCGGTGGTGACCGCCCGCGCACCCGACAGATCGGTCAGCCCCAGCGCCGCGGGGACGCCCAGCGGCGACGGGACGCGGTAGCCGTGCCCGGCCATGCACGCCGACCAGTCCCGGATCACCCGCACCACCCGGGAGTCCTGCCGTGAGCGCTCGTTGGCCTCGGCGTTGAGGTTCTGCGGGAAGGTGATGTCGACGGCGGCGGCGTCGGGCGCGTAGAGCCTGAGCCCCGATTCGCCCGTGCAGCCCGCGACGGGGATCTTGATGCCGTTGACGACCCCGGTGTTCTTGTCGGAGGTCCTGGCCTTCTCCGCCTCCTCCAGGTTCGCGGGGAGGGACTTGGGGTCCAGATCGGGCGGTCCGTCCAGGACGAGGGACTCATTGGTCCCCCTGGCCGGGCGCGGGGCGCGGACCGGCGCCTGCTGCGGCGGGTCGCCGTAGCCGTACTTGGCGGCCAGGGACGGGCTGGACACGCCGTAGCGGCGGCCGTTCTCACCGTAGACATCCGTGCCGACGGTGGATTCCGGTGCGGTGTAGCGGAAGCCGTAGCGCCGCATGCACTGGTCGATGAGGACGTCCTGGGCCTTCTGCAACTCCTGCCGCTGCTCCGCCGGGACGAGGTAGACGTCCATCGGGAACGTCAGCCCGTTGCTGTCGAGCAGCTGGGGCGGCGCGCCGACCGCCGGCTCCGCCCGGTCCCCGGGCGCACCGGACTTCGCCTCCTCGGAACCCGCGCCGGAAGCGGATCCGCAGCCCGTGAGGCCCGTCAGGAGAACGGCGAGCAGGGCGAGGCGGACGGCGGGGGCGGTGGCACGGCGGCTGGGCATCGGCGGACTCCGGGGGACGCGAGGTGCGGGCGGCGCGGATCGGCGCAGGTCGGCGCACGGGCTCCGCCGCTCCCGCCCGCGGTGCGGACGGAGCGGCGGGACCGCGGATCAGCCGGGGTTGGCGGACGAGATCTTGTTCTTGAAGTTGGTGCTGGCGTTGCTCCACGTGTACGCCGGGATCCACCCGTGCACCCCGGCGCGGTAGGCGTCCGTCCAGACGCTCCACGTCTGCGCGTCCCGGTTCCAGTACGACTCGGTGTTGTCGTTGGGCGAGATGCTGAAGTTGGCGGCGTACCGGTCACCGGCGAAGTTGTTACCCGCGTAGAACAGGTCGAACAGCAGGTTGGTGCGGTTCTGGGCGTAGTAGAGGCCCAGTTCACCCGGCTCCAGGTTGCCGTCCTTGCCCAGCGCGTCGGCCGGTCCCGCGCAGACGAGCGAGGCGGTGCCGAGCGCGGCCAGTGCCAGGGTCGTGGCGAGAGTCCGGCGGAGAGTGGTGCGGTTGACGGGCGTCATGCGGCGTTCCTCCCTGATGCGTGGTGCGTGAAGCCGCGACGGCGGCGCACTATGCGACCAGAGGGAATGTCGTTGTATCTACTGTCCTTTGGGACAGTAGAGCAGCTGTTCGACCGCGGCTACGCTGGTCGATCGTGCACAGCGCAGACCGGACCTCGTCCCGTACTCTCCGTACCTCCTGCCGCCCGATCCCGCTGCTCCTGCCCGTGCTGCTGGCCGCGGCGCTGGGCGCCGGTGGCTGTTCGGTGGACTCCGGGCCCGGGACACCCGGCAACTCCGGCGGGAGCGAGCAGGTCAAGGGCAACACCACGACGGTCGACCCGGTCCCCGCGGCGTTCCTGGAAGCGATGCGGCAGGAGACGAAGTGCATGCGTGAGCACGGGATCACGGACTATCCGGACCCCAGCCCGGCGACCGGTGAGTTCCAGTACCCGGCCGAACTGGGGCAGCGTCTGAAGCAGGATCCGTCGACCGCCGCCATCTGGCACACCTGCCAGGCGAAGTCCGGCGGCGACGGGATCCAGGGTGGCTGACGCACCGGTCCTCGCACGGCGCCGGATCTGGGTGATCGCCGTCGCGGTGGGCGCGTTGGCGCTCTCGGGCACGGCCGCCGGGGCGTCGCTGGTCATCAAGTCGCCCGCCCAGGAGGCCGCGGAGCGCGCGGCGCCGGCCCCCGACCTGCTGACCGCGCCGGTGGAACGCCGGGTCCTCAAGGACTCGGTGATCCTGCGCGGCACGGTGCGGGCCGGCCAGTCGGTGGACGTCTCGCCCTCCGTCACGCCGGGGGAGGGCGCCGCCACACCGGTCGTGACGAAACTGCTGGTGGCTCCCCGCGCGACGGTGACCGACGGCAAGGTGCTGCTGGAGGTGTCCGGGCGGCCGGTGTTCGCGCTGCGCGGCGCGCTGCCGGTGTACCGGGACCTGAAGCCGGGCGCGACCGGCGGCGACGTCGCCCAACTGCAGCGCTCGCTCGGGGAACTGGGCCACCGGTCGGGCGACGACCCGCCCGGGACCTTCGGGCCCGGGACGAAGGCGGCGCTGACGGGGTTCTACGCCTCGATCGGCTACGACCCGCTGCCGGCCTACGCGGACGGCGGCGAGGCACTGAAGGCGGCGCGGGACGCGGTGACCGCGGCCGAACGCGCCCTCCAGGACGCGCAGGACGCACAGGACGAAATGGACGCGGCGAACGAGCCGTTCCTGTCCCCGACCGGAAACCCGTCGACCGGAAACCCGTCGACCGGAAACCCGTCGACCGGAAATCCGCCGGCCGGGAAACCCGCCACCAGCAAGGCCGCCAAGCGCGCCGTGCAGCGGGCCCGGGAGGATCTCGGCAGCGCGCGGACCGACCTCGCCGCGGTCCTCGCCACCGACGGGCCGATGCTGCCGGCGGCCGAAGTGGTCTACCTGGACGGCTTTCCGGCCCGGGTGGACTCCATACCCGCGCACGTGGGATCGAAGGTGTCGGGAGCCGCGGTCATGACCGTGTCGGCCGGCGCGCTGGTGGTGCAGGGCACGCTGCAGGAGTACCAGAAGGGGCTGGTACGGCCCGGGCAGCGGGTCCAGATCCTGTCGGAGGTCAGCGGGGTGACCGCGGCGGCGACGGTGGCCTCGGTCGCCACGGCCGTCGACGGCGGGCAGGCGCCGGGGCAGACGTCCGCGGGGCAGCAGGACCAGGATCAGGGACGGGGGCAGGACCAGGGCGGGACCTCCGGGCCGCGCGGATATCCGATGGTGGTCCGCCCCGACCAGCCGCTGGATACACAACTGGCAGGTCAGGACGTCCGCTTGACCGTGGAGGCGGCTTCCACCGACGGGGTCGCGCTCGTCGTCCCCGTCACCGCGATCTCGGCGGGCGCGGACGGCCGCACCGTCGTCACGGTCGTCGCCAAGGGTGGCGCGCAGCGCCGGGTGGAGGTCAGGCCGGGCACCACCGGGGACGGTTTCGTGGAGGTCGTCCCGCTGGGGGGCGGCGTGCTCGCGGAAGGCGACCGGGTCGTCACCGGAGTCAGGGACACCTCCTCCGGAACTCCGTCCAAGGACGCTGCCGGGGACGTCTCCAAGGACGCGTCCAGTGGTCGCTGAGGTCCCAGCAGTCGAGGCCCCCGCGGTCATCGAACTGCGGCAGGCGGGGCTCACCTATCCCGGCCCGCCGCCCGTCGCCGCGCTCACCGCATGTGAACTGACGGTCGGAGCAGGCGAGTTCGTGACCGTCGTCGGCCCCTCCGGCTCCGGCAAGTCCACCTTCCTGAACATCGTGGGCCTGCTCGACGTGCCCACCTCCGGCAGCTATCTGCTCAACGGCATCGACACCGGCGCGCTCAAGGACGCCGACCGCACCGCACTGCGCGGCCGGCGCATCGGCTTCGTCTTCCAGTCCTTCCATCTCCTGCCGTACCGAAGTGCCGTGGAGAACGTCCGGCTCGCCCTGCTGTACGGCGCCGTGCCACGCGCCGAGTCCCACGAGCGGGCCCGCGAGGCACTGGCCAGGGTGGGTCTCGGCCACCGGCTGGACGCCGTGCCCACCCGGCTGTCCGGCGGCGAGCAGCAGCGGGTGGCCATCGCGCGGGCCCTGGTCTCCCGCCCGTCGCTGCTGCTGTGCGACGAGCCGACCGGCAACCTCGACACCGCCACGGCGGGCGCGATCCTGGGCCTGCTCGACGAACTGCACGCCGACGGCATGACGATCGTCGTCATCACCCACGACCCGCTGGTCGCCGCCCGCGGCGCGCGCACCGTCTCGATCCGCGACGGCGTGCTGACCGAACGGGCCACGGTGTGAGGTTCCGCCGGCGCGCTGCGCGCGGGGGGAGTCCCGTCGAGCCGTCCGTCCTCCCGCTGCGCGAGCTGCTCTCCGAGTCGCTCGCCGGGATGCTGCAGCGCCCCGGCCGCTCCGCGCTCACCGCGCTCGGCACCGTCCTCGGCGTCGGCACGTTCGTGGCGATCCTCGGGCTGACGGCCACCACGTCCTCACAGATCGACTCCCGCTTCGACCTGCTCACCGCGACCGAGGTGACGGTCGAGGACACCAGCGTCCAGCAGAACGCGTTCGCCGGTCCGGTCTTCCCGGCCGACGCCGACGAACGCATCGGCCGGCTCGGCGGCGTGGAGCACGCCGGCGTCTACTGGACGGTGCACCCCGCCGGCAGCGCCACCGTCCGCTCCTCGCCGGTGGGCGCCGACTCCGGCGGCGAGGAGATCGGCATCGTCGCCGCGTCCCCCGGAGCCCTCCTCGCGGCGGACCCGCACCTCGCGCAGGGCAGGCTCTACGACGCCTACCTGTCGCGGGGCGCGCAGCCGGTCGCCGTGATCGGCTCGGGCATCGCCGCCCGCCTCGGCATCACCACCCTGGAGACGTATCCGGCGGTGTTCATCGGCGACCAGCCGTTCACGGTGGTCGGGATCATCGACGACACCCGCCGCAAGGCGGACTTGCTGCTCTCGGTGATCGTGCCGCGCACCACCGCCGAGCGGATCTGGGGCCCGCCGAAGGGCGGCGACGCCAGGATGCTGATCGCCACCAGGGTCGGCGCCGCCGGACAGATCGCCCATGAGGCCCCGACCGCGCTGCGCCCCGACCACCCCGAATACCTGAAGGCCGTCCCGCCGCCCGACCCCCGCACGCTGCGCGGCACCGTCACCGGCGACCTCAACCAGCTGTTCCTCCTGCTCGCGGCGATCTGCCTGGTCATCGGCGCCGTCGGCATCGCCAACACCACCCTGGTCGCCGTCCTGGAACGCACCGGCGAGATCGGGCTGCGCCGCGCCCTGGGCGCCCGGGGCCGGCACATCACCGCCCAGTTCCTGGCGGAGTCCGGCGCCCTCGGAGCGCTGGGCGGGCTGGTGGGCACCAGCCTCGGCGGCCTCACGGTCGTGATCGTCGCCCTCGTACGGGACTGGACGCCCGTCGTCCATCCGGCGACGATCGCCGCCGCCCCGGTGATCGGGCTGCTCACGGGCCTGCTCGCCGGCCTCTACCCGGCGCTGCGGGCCTCGCGCATCCAGCCGGCGGAGGCCCTCCGCCGCTGATCGCCGCCTGATCGTCGCCTGATCCGCGTCGGAAAAGGGGATCCGCCGGTGACCCCGGGCCGGGGTGGCGGGCGCGGGGTGGAGAATGGGCCCGTGACCCGAGCCTCCCTGGAAAAGCAGCCGCACGAAGTCGCCGCGATGTTCGACGACGTAGCCGCCAAGTACGACCTGACGAACGACGTGCTGTCACTCGGCCAGGCCCGGCTGTGGCGCAAGGCCGTCGCGCAGGCCCTCGACGTCCGGCCCGGCGAGCGCGTGCTCGACCTCGGTGCCGGCACCGGCACCTCCTCGCTGCCCTTCGTCGCGGCCGGCGCCCAGGTCGTCCCGTGCGACTTCTCCGTCGGCATGCTGCGCGAGGGCAAGAAGCGCCACCCGTCCCTGCCGCTCACCGCGGGCGACGCGACCAGGCTGCCGTTCGCCGACGGTGTCTTCGACGCGGTCACCATCTCCTTCGCGCTCCGCAACGTGCACGACACGGACGCCGGGCTGCGCGAGATGCTGCGCGTCACCAAGCCGGGCGGCCGCGTCGTGATCTGCGAGTTCAGCAGCCCGACCTTCAAGCCGTTCCGCACCGTCTACACCGAGTACCTGATGCGGGCCCTGCCGCCGGTCGCGACCGCCGTGAGCAGCAACCCGGACGCATACGTCTATCTCGCCGAGTCCATCCGCGCCTGGCCCGACCAGGCGGCGCTCGCCTCCCGGCTCCAGGAGGCCGGCTGGGCCAAGGTCGCCTGGCGCAACCTCACCGGCGGTGTCGTCGCGCTGCACCGGGCAGCGAAGATCGGTCAATAACCGGGCAGTTGTGAGGGCGGTGACAATAAACTCCGGGGTCTGAACGAGGACGGCCGTTCCCGACGGCCGTTCCCCGACACACGATCCCGACACCCGGAGTGCCCCATGCCGTTCTGCCCCGCCTGCGGCAACGCGTCGTCGGACGATGCACGTTTCTGCATGAAATGCGGCCGTGAACTGGGGGCGCCTCCGATACCGGCCCAGCCGCCGGCCGAGGGCCAGGAGCCTCCCGAGCGGCAGGAGCCGCCGGTGAGCGGCCAGGCCCCGCCGGCCCCCGGGCAGCCGCCCGCCCCGCCGACCGCACCGCCCACGTACGGCGGGCCGCCCTACGGGCCCCCGGCGTCCGGGCCGCCCGTCTACGCCCCGCCCGCCTACGCGCCACCTCCGTACGCCCCGACCGCGTACGCCCCCGCGCCGCAGGGGCCCTCGCCCATCGCCCTGTTCCTGCGCCGCACCGTCTCCGGCGACTGGACCGGACCGCTCAAGGCGGGCCTGTGGCCCACCGCGGTGCTGCTGGCGTTCGCCGCGGTGATGGCGACGCAGTCCAACCGGCAGACCGACGCGGCCGACCTCGGTTACGGCGACCGGCTGCGCGGCTACCTCGCCATGGTCCTCACGGGCGTCGGCGGCATCTTCGGCGCCAAGGTCACACCGGGTGACGGCGGTTCGTCCTACGACGACTACGACGGCAGCACCGCCGCCCCTTACCTGAGATCGTCGACCCAGGACACCCTCACCCTGTCGATCGTGCCGCTGGTGGTCACCATCCTGTGGGGCCTCGCCCTCGTCCTGGCCCTGCGCCATCTCCGCCGCACCCAGACCGGCGCCGAGGCGGCGATCCGGGTGGCGGCGGTGTGCACCGCCGGCGCCCTCGTCCTGGCGCTCGTCGGCCAGCCGGGTCTCACGGTGACGGACGGGGAGTCCGGGGACCGGATCGACATCACGTCCGGGCCGTTCACCGTGCTCCTGTGGACCTTCGTGCTCAGCCTGCTGGTGGGTCTGTTCGTGCTGTGCCGCGACCGGCTGGACGGACACCTGGCGACCAGCCCGGGCCTGGCCGCCGCGACCCGCGCCCTGCGGGCCGCGATCCTGGCGCTCGGCATCGGGGTGGGCGTGTGCGCGCTCATCGCCCTGATCGTCCTGGCCGACCACTCCGACGAGATGGACAACGGGAGCTGGATGGGCGTCTCGTTGCTGATCGTGAACGGGGGGCTCTCGGCTCTGGGCCTCGCCTGGGGAGTGCCGGTCGAAGCGACGCGGTCGGGATCGGGCTACGACAGCGAGCGGTTCGGCCTCTCCGACCTGGGGCAGTTCGGTGACGGCTGGCCCATTCCCGGCGCCCTCGCCGCCGGTGCGGTCTGCGCGCTGATCCTCGGTGTGGTGGCCGTCCGCCGCTGCGCCGACCGGCGCGAGCAGTGGCTGGCGGCCGGCTTCTACGCGGGGCTCTTCGTGCTGCTGATCGCGATCGGCGGCACGAAGGGCGAGTACACGGAGGGCAGCAGGTCCGCGACGGTGGAGGCCGCCTCCAGCGTTCCGGAAGCGCTGCTCTTCGGGCTCTTGTGGGCCTTCGGCGGGGTGCTCGCCGTGACGTTCATCCTCCGGGTGCGCGCGGGAGGGCCGGGCGGTCAGGGCGGCCCCGGCGGTCAGGGCGGGATTCCCGGCTACCCGCAGGGTTGCCCGCCCGCCTACCCGCCGGGATACGGGCAGCCCTCGCAGCCCTCCCAGCCCTCCCAGCCCTCCCAGCCCTCCCAGCCTTCGCAGCCTTCGCAGCCGGGCTTCGTGCCGCCGCAGGGCCTGCCGGCACAGGACCTGCCGTCAGAGGGACTGCCGTCCTATGGCGGACAGCCGTACGACGCGCCGTCGGCCGGGGGTTTCACGGAACCCGAGCTGCTGCTGAACCTCAACGCCTCGCCCGAGAAGCCGGCCAGGGCGCCCCGCAACCGGCTGCTCGTGGTCGGGCTGATCATGCTCGGCGCGTTCGCGATCGGGGGTGTGGCCACCGCGGGCGTGATCATGTTCAACCGGAACGACGACAAGCCGGCGAATCCGTCCTCCTGCCCGTCCGCGCCCGCCTCCTCCGGGGACCGCACGGAGCTGTGCGCCGAGTCCCCGTCCCCCGGCGACGACGGCACCCCGTCCGACGAGCCGAGCCCGTCCGACAGCACGTCCGACGCTCCGTCCGACAGCGCGACCAGCGACCCCTTCGGCAGTCCGACGGAGGAGTCGTCCGACACTCCGTCCGACACCCCGGCCGACGATCCGTTCGGCAGCACGTCGAACGCCCCGGCCGGCCTCCCGAGCGGCTCGGTCTGAGGTACACGGGGAGCTCGGGGCGTCCCGCACCGAGAGCCGCCGCCCGCACCCGGGCGGCGGCCTCATAGACTCGGCAGGAGCCAAGACCCCTCGCCGAAACCGGAGAGCCCACCGTGACCGACACAGCCCTGTCCGAGAACAGCGCCGATGTGATCGTCGTCGGCGCCGGGCCCGCCGGTTCGACGACCGCGTACTACCTGGCCAAGGCGGGACTCGACGTCCTCCTCCTGGAGAAGACCGCGTTCCCGCGCGAGAAGGTCTGCGGCGACGGGCTGACCCCGCGCGCCACCAAGCAGCTCGTCGGCATGGGCATCGACATCTCCGAAGAGGCCGGCTGGCTCCGCAACAAGGGGCTGCGCATCATCGGCGGCGGCGTCCGCCTCCAGCTCGACTGGCCGGACCTCGCCTCGTACCCGGACTACGGACTCGTCCGCAAGCGCGAGGACTTCGACGAGCTGCTCGCCCGCCAGGCGCAGAAGGCCGGCGCCCGGCTGCACGAGCGCTGCAACGTCGGCGCCCCCATCCGTGACGAGCGCACCGGCCACATCATCGGCGTCGAGGCCAAGCTCGGCGAGGAGAAGACCCCGGTCACCTTCCACGCCCCGCTGGTCGTGGCCGCCGACGGCAACTCGACGCGGCTGTCCCTGCACATGGGCCTGCACCGCCGCGAGGACCGCCCGATGGGCGTCGCGGTCCGTACGTACTTCACCTCGCCCCGCCACGACGACGACTACCTCGAATCCTGGCTGGAACTCTGGGACAAGCGCGGCACCGAGGACCGGCTGCTGCCCGGCTACGGCTGGATCTTCGGCATGGGCGACGGCACGAGCAACGTCGGCCTCGGCATCCTCAACTCGTCGAAGGCCTTCCGGGAGCTGGACTGGCGCGAGGTCCTCAAGACGTGGTGCGCCTCCATGCCCGCCGACTGGGGCTACACCGAGGAGAACCAGGTCGGCCCCATCCGCGGCGCGGCCCTCCCGATGGCCTTCAACCGCCAGCCGCACTACACCAAGGGCCTGCTGCTCGTCGGCGACGCCGGCGGCCTCGTCAACCCGTTCAACGGCGAGGGCATCGCCTATGCGATGGAATCCGGCCAGATCGCCGCCGACGTCATCGTCCAGGCGAACGCCCGCCAGACCCCCGCCCAGCGCGAACTGGCGCTGCACAACTACCCGCGCATCCTGAAGGAGACGTACGGCGGTTACTACACGCTGGGCCGCGCCTTCGTGAAGCTCATCGGCAACCCGCGGGTCATGAAGGTCATCACCGAGCGAGGTCTCACCCACCCGGTCCTGATGCGCTTCACCCTCAAGATGCTCGCCAACCTCACGGACCCGACCGGCGGCGACGCGATGGACCGCATCATCAACGGCCTGAGCAAGGTAGCCCCGAACTCCTAGCCGTTGGGGAAGCCCTTGCCCTTGGGGTTGCCCTGGGGATCGGCGGCGTAGCGCGCGGGCGTGGTGCCCACGTGCCGCCGGAAGTGCCGGTTCAGGTGGGCCTGGTCGTAGAACCCCACCTCGGTGGCGACGTCGGCCGGGCGCCCGCCCGCGAGCAGCAGCCGCCGCGCCCGGTCGATGCGCAGCCCGGTCAGATAGACGTGCGGCGGCAGACCGTACGTCTGCTTGAAGCAGCGGATCAGATGGGTGGGGTGCGAGCGCAGCAGCGCGCTCGCCTCGTGCAGGGCGATGCCCTCCGACACCCGGGCGTCCAGCAGTTCCCGCAGCGCCACCGCCAGCCGGGCCGCCTCGCGGCCGGGCCGGCGGGTGCGGGCGGCGGCCAGATGGACATTGAGCCGCTCCCGCACGAAGGCCAGCCGGGACTCGCCCTCGAAGACGTCGGGAGCGTCCCCCGCGGCTCCTGCATGCCCTGCGTCTCCGAGAGCGTCGTGCAGCTGTCCGATGCGGTGGCGCAGCAGCCCGTCGATGAGCACCGGGCGGTCGACGGCCGTCCCCGTCAGGTTCTCGGGTAGCACGCTCCGGTCGAGGTACAGCACCCGCTTGCGGAATCCGGCGGGAGTCGCCGTCCGGCCGTCGTGGAAGACCCCGGGCGGCAGCAGCAGCGCCGCGGTGTCGGTTCCGGAGACGCCGTGCCGGTGCCGGTCGAGGCCGAAGTCCACCGACCCGTCGTCGACGATCATCAGCGTCCACGTGTCATGTGTGTGCGCGGGATAGGCGTGGTCCAGGAAGTGCGCGTGGAAGACCTCGGCGATGCCCGGAACCGCCGGCCGCCAAGCGGTGATGCGTGAGTCCGTTCGCTCTCCGCCCATGCGAGGAACGTACAAGACCGGTGGGCGCGCGCCGGGACACGCTCAGGGGGACCAGTCGGCCGGACGGGTCGGCCGGACCGGTCAGCCGCATCAGGAAGGGTTTTCTCATGACCACCCCGATACCCGTTGTTGTGCCCGCCGTGGTGAACATCTCCGACGCGCTCGCCCGGTTCAGCGACCACTGGGCGCAGCGGAAGATCGCCGGCATCAACGACTACGAGGTCAAGATCGCCAAGCTGCACGGGGAGTTCGTCTGGCACACCCACGAGGACACCGACGAGTTCATGCTCGTCATCAGCGGCCGGCTCACGGTCCGGTTCCGCGAGGGTGACCGCATTCTCGACCCGGGCGAGTTCGTCGTGGTCCCGCGCGGGGTGGAGCACTGCACGGCCGCGGAGGAGGAGACGTCCATCCTGCTGCTGGAGCCCGCCGGGGTCGTCAACACCGGCGACGCGGGGGGAGAGCTGACGAACGCCGTGCGCGAGCTGGAGCCGAGCTGAAACGACGCCTGAAGGCCGACGCGCGCCGGGAGGCGGGTCCCGCCGCCCCGGCGCGTACGTCAGTCATGCCAGGTCAGGCGCCGACGACTCCGGAGTCGGAGATGGTGACCTTGGCGGAGGTCTTACCGCTCCGCGAGCCGAAGCCCTCGATCTTCGTGACCAGGTCCTGGCTGGCCTGGTCGGCGACCTCGCCGAAGACGACGTGCTTGCCGTCCAGGTGCGGCGTGGCCACGGTGGTGATGAAGAACTGCGAGCCGTTGGTGTTCGGCCCGGCGTTCGCCATCGACAGCAGACCCGGCTTGGAGTGCTTGCGGGTGAAGTTCTCGTCGGCGAACTTCGCACCGTAGATGCTCTTGCCGCCCGTGCCGTCACCGCGGGTGAAGTCGCCGCCCTGGAGCATGAAGCCCGGGATGACGCGGTGGAACGAGGACCCCTTGTAGCCGAAGCCCTGCTCGCCGGTGGCCAGCGCGCGGAAGTTCTCCGCGGTCTTGGGAGCCACGTCGTCGTACAGGTTGAAGGTGATGCGCCCGGCGGGGGCGTCGTCGATGGTGATGTCGAAGTACACGCTGATCGTCATGCCCCCATCCTGACACCCCGAGCCGCCACCGGCCGATTCCTGGGGGTCCGGCCCGCCCGCCGACCGCTCTGACCTGGCCTTTCACAGTTCGAACCAGACGGCCTTCCCCGGCCCCGCCCCGGCCGGCCGCACCCCCCAGTCGATGGCACAGTCCCCGATGAGCGCCAGCCCCCGCCCCGACTCGTCACCCCCTTCGGCCGCCCGCCCGGCGGGCAGGCCGGGCGCGAAGTCGTGCACGAGGACGCGCAGGGTCGCGCAGGAGTCGGGGGCAGCGGGGCTGGGGCCGGGATTGGTGCCGTGGGTGGTGGCGGTGACGGCTCCGGTTCCGGTGACGGCTCTGGTTCCGGTGTCGGTCGGGGTGCGGCGACCGGTCCACTCGGCCGAAAGCGTCACCGGTATCGAACAGCCGCTGCTGTGGCACGCGTTGACCGCGTTCGTCACGGCCTCGGACGTCAACAGCAGCGCCGTATCGGTGAGATCGTCCCGCCGCGCACTCCGCAGGAGTGCGCGAACGGCTTCACGAGCGGACCGCACCCAGACGGGGTCGGGCGGGAAGACTAGGGTGCGTCAGCCTTGGATTTCGCCGAACTGGAGACGTCATCCGCAGCGATCAAGACCTTCCAGGTGATGTTCGTGCCGGGAATGCTCCAGACCGCTGCGTACACCAGAGCCCTGTTCGCGGCTGGTGAACCGAACGCTGAACCGGCGCTCTTCGATCGATACGTGCAGTTCAGGCAGCGGCGCAAGCAGGTGCTGACCGGGGACTCTCCGCCGCAGTTCCATGCAGTGATCCATGAGACGGCGATCCGCATGTCCTTCGTAGGGGTCGACGTTCTGCGTGAGCAACTGGAGCACCTCATCGAGATGGCGCTCATGCCGCACGTCCACATCCAGATCATGCCCCTCGCGGCGCCGGTCTTCCCTGCGGTGGACAAGCCCTTTGTGATCTACGATCCGGGGTTGTCCGAATTGAGTACTGTGCATGTGGAGCATCCGGTCTCCACCGCCTTCCTCAGCGAGCAGTCCTACTTGGCGCAGTACGCCGATGCCTTCGACCGGCTTACCAGCTCCGCCTTGGCGCCGCTCGATCCCAAATCGGAGCCCGGGGTCTTCGCCAAGCGGGACTCGATCGGTCTCATCCAGCACTTGCTGTACCTCTTGTGAAAGGCACACCAATGTCGGAACTCATCTGGCGGAAGTCGAGCTTCAGCGGGTCAGGCGGCAACGGCAACTGCCTGGAAGCGACGGCAACCCCCACCGGCCTCGTCCACTTCCGTGAAAGTGACCGCCCCGGCGAGGTCCTCAGCACCACCCCCGCCCACTGGGCGGCGTTCCTCCGCGCCATCAAGGGCGGCGAAGCCGGGCAGTTGTAGCAGCGACAGCGGTTCAAGCCCGAGCGCTGGTTGTCAGGGGCCGCCGCCGGCCCGGAGGGTCGTTACGCGGCGTGTGCCTCGAACCACAGCGAACCTAGTTCGTGTCCCGGGGTGAGGCGGACGTCGGAGTCCAACGCAGCGGCCAGCGTACGGAGCAGCAGTATCGTCGGCTCGGTGCCACCCTCTTCGATGCACTCGATGGCGTCCTGTGTCATTCCGGCCCGTTCCGCCAGCTCCGCCGTGCTGAGACCGAGGGCCACGCGTCGGTCGTAGAGGGCTTTGCCGAACGCCAGGGACTCTCGGATCGCGATCCGCTCGGGGTCCTCCGTATCAAGGCTGGAGGGAACCCAGCGGGTGTGCCGGCCTGCCATTACGCCTCCCGCTTGTACGACTCGTTCACAGGTCCATGATGCTCGCTGTCACAGACTTTCTGCGCGCGCACAGCCCGATCAATCTGCGCCTGCTCGTGCTGCTTGGTCTTGCGGAACACGGTGAGTAGCACGATCGTCCTGCTCGGCGTGATCCAGTAGGTGATGCGGGCGGCAATGCTCCGCAGGCGGATGCGAAGCTCTCGAACCGGCCCCTCAAGGTGGTCGGACCAGGGGCCTCCGATTCTTGTACCCAGTTCCGCCAGCAGGCTGACGACCTCGTCCACACGCTTGAAGTCGTGATCGCTGAGGCTGTCGAGCCACGCGCGGACTTCCGGTTCGATTTCGACGCGGTACAACTCGCTCACCGGCCGTTCCTTCCACCCCATGCTCCGCACCCGCCGTCGCTCGATGAACAACGGTGTCGTCGTCGCGGGAGTCACGGCATGACGAGTTCAACGGCTCGGATGAGCTCGAACCACGTCGTCTTGCCGTTGCCAGCGTGGAGTTTGGACCACCTTCTTCGTCGGGATGTGGTGCGGGTGTGACGGGGGATGTCCTGCGGGCCCTGAGGGGCGGTCTTTTGGTGGGTTCGGATCACTAAGGTCGGCCAAAACTCAATATGGCGGGGGTCCGGCCACACAGATTGATCCGTTGGAGGTTGGGCGGGGTTCGAGAGCCGAGGCTCGATCGTCATTCCGCTGCCCGCCCGCCGGAGCCGGCCCTGGCGCCCGCCCCCAGAAGCCGCGCTGCCTCACCGGCCGAACCAATCCCTGACCCCGCTCGGGGAGCGCGGCGAGCCGTTCTCACTGGCAGGCGCACAGCGCCGACGCCCGTTCCTCCGCCCGGGCAAGGCGCGAAGCGACGCAGAAGGACACTTCGCGATCTTTGAGTTCAGCCACTGCCTGGCCCGCGCCGCCCCACCGGCCGCTCCACCGCCCACGAACACTCACACGGAACATACGGAAGGGCCGCCGGCCCGAGCGGGGGACGGCGGCCCTACGTGGGGGGAAGCGGGGGAGCTGGGGGTTGGACGTCAGACCACGCGGGTGGCGAAGTCCGGCATGGACCAGCTCATGTCGTGGACGCCGATGCCCGTGCTCGGGTTGGCGGCGTCGAGGTACTGGTCGCCGCCGATGTAGACGCCGACGTGGTACGCGCTGCCCTGGCCGCCCCAGAAGACCAGGTCGCCGACCTGGAGGGAGCTGATGGAGACCGGGGTGCCGGTGTTCGACTGCTCCTGGGAGGTGCGGGGGAGGTCCACGCCGATCGTCCTGAACGCCGCCTGGACCAGGCCCGAGCAGTCGTACGAGGACGGGCCGGTGCCGCCCATGACGTAGGCCTTGCCGACCTGGGCCTGCAGGAAGCTGATGACGCTCGCGATGCTGCCGCTCGCCTTGGAGGCGGTGGAGGACACCTTCGAGGACGAGGAGCTGGACGAGGACGACACCGAAAGCTTGGTGCGCTCCGAGGAGCGGGACGCGGCCTGGGTGGCGGCCTCGCGCTCGTCAGCGGCCTTGGCGGCGGCAGCCTTGGCGTCGGCGGCCTTCTTCAGCTCGGCCCGCTTCGTCGCGGCTGCGGCCTTCCTGGCCGCGGCGGCAGCGGCGTCCTCGGCGGCCTGCAGCTTCAGCTGGACGACCGTCTGGTCGATGGCTGCGGCGGCCTGCGCGGCGGAGGCGGTGGTGCTCAGTGCGGGCGTCTGCTCGGCGGTCGTCGCGGTTCCGACCGGAGCGGGCGTGTGGTTCGAGTGGTCGGCCATGGCCGGAGCGGCCGCACCACTGAGGGCGAGCGCACTGACGACGCCGCCGACGATTCCGGCCCGGCGGACCCAGTTCGGGTTACCGGGGGCGGCGTGCCGTCGGCGGCGTATATGCGATTCGGATTTGGTGGTCCGGTTCAGGTTTGGGGACATGGAGTCCTGGCTATCAGGATGCGCCGGTTCCGTTCAACAAAGGTGGGATGCGACACAGTTGTCGTGTGCACGGCCGAATGTCCTTATTTGGATCTTGCTCACCCGGACCATATGTCCGACTCGTTCCCGAGCCGCCGCGGAGCGCTCGTGAGTGGGTTCACGTGCGTCAGCGGGACCTTCGTCCCGTTCACCCCTAAGGGGGCGGCCGTCGCTATCACGCCATTCGGTCCAGGGCGAATTTGCGTCTCGCGAGGGGCCCTTGATAATGCGCGCGTCGCTGTGACCAGGGGTAACGTAGATGAATGTGACGTCAAGTGATTGTTTGTGCCGCATGCGGTGCAAGATCACCGCTCATCAGCCTTCATGATCATTCGTCAGGTGGTGGAGATCACAAAGCCGTTGGCCCACCCCGTGTCGCAGATCACAGACCGCCGGGCATAAGATGCAGGCGGCTTGGGCTTGTGAACTGCCTCACATAGACGCGATCTTCACATGAACGCGATCTTCGTGAGGCGGGCACGACCCGAGCGCATGGTCCCTCCCCCGGCGGGGGGACCCCCACGCAGTCATCGGCGACTGGAAGGAGCGGGGGACGATGAACGCCTATGCGCCCATCCTCGTGTTGGGCGGCCTCGGGGCCGGCTTCGCGATCTTCTCCGTGATCACGGCCTCGATCGTCGGACCAAAACGGTACAACCGGGCCAAACTGGAAGCATATGAGTGCGGCATCGAGCCCTCTCCGCAGCCCATCGGCGGCGGGCGCTTCCCCATCAAGTACTACCTGACGGCGATGCTCTTCATCGTCTTCGACATCGAGATCGTCTTCCTCTATCCCTGGGCCGTCACGTTCGACTCCCTGGGGATTTTCGGGCTCGTGGAGATGCTCCTCTTCGTGCTCACCGTCTTCGTCGCCTACGCATACGTGTGGCGGCGCGGCGGCCTGGAATGGGACTAGGGGACAAGGGGCCAACGCATGGGTATCGAAGAAAAACTGCCGAGTGGATTTCTGCTGACCACGGTGGAGTCCGCCGCGGGCTGGGTGCGTAAGGCGTCGGTCTTCCCGGCCACCTTCGGCCTGGCCTGCTGTGCCATCGAGATGATGACGACCGGGGCCGGGCGCTACGACCTGGCCCGTTTCGGTATGGAGGTCTTCCGTGGCTCGCCGCGGCAGGCGGACCTGATGATCGTGGCCGGCCGGGTCAGCCAGAAGATGGCGCCGGTGCTGCGGCAGGTCTATGACCAGATGCCGAATCCCAAGTGGGTCATCTCCATGGGGGTCTGCGCTTCTTCGGGTGGAATGTTCAACAATTACGCCATTGTGCAGGGTGTTGACCACATTGTCCCCGTTGATATCTATTTGCCCGGCTGTCCGCCCCGGCCCGAGATGCTCATGGACGCCATCCTCAAGCTCCACCAGAAGATCCAGGGCGAGAAGCTCGGCGTGAACCGTGAGGAGGCGGCCCGCGAAGCGGAGTCCGCCGCACTCAACGCGCTCCCGCTGATCGAGATGAAGGGGCTGCTGCGGTGACAGACGCCAACGGCACCAACCCCGACCGCGACCTGCAGACCGACAACCTCCCCGGCCAGCGCGACGACGCCGGCGAGGTCATCGGTCACCGCAAGGGCATGTTCGGTGCCAACAACGGTGGCGACACCTCCGGCTACGGCGGCCTCGTCAGGACCGTCCGGCTGCCAGGCCCGGCCCACCGCCCCTACGGCGGCTGGTTCGACGAGGTGGCCGACGAGCTGGAGGGCGCGCTGGAGGAGCAGGGACTGCTCCCCTCCAACGCGATCGACCGGACCGTCATCGACCGTGACGAGCTGACCTTCCACATCGCCCGCGAGCACCTCGTGCAGGTCGCGAAGACCTGCCGCGACGATCCGGCGCTGCGCTTCGAGCTCTGTACGGGCGTGAGCGGGGTGAACTACCCCGAGGACAAGGGCCGTGAGCTGCACGCCGTCTACCACTTGCGTTCGATCACGCACAACCGGCTGATCCGGCTGGAGGTGAGCGCCCCCGACAGCGACCCGCACATCCCGTCGATCGTCCCGGTGTACCCGACGAACGACTGGCACGAGCGTGAGGCGTACGACTTCTTCGGCATCGTCTTCGACGGCCACCCGGCCCTCACGCGGATCATGATGCCGGACGACTGGCCCGGCCACCCGCAGCGCAAGGACTACCCGCTCGGCGGCATCCCCGTCGAGTACAAGGGCGCCCAGATCCCGGCTCCCGACCAGCGGAGGTCGTACTCCTGATGAGCACTCACCACGCACCCGCTCAGGCGGAAGAACGCGACACCACCGAAGGCCGGGTCTTCACCGTCACCGGTGGCGACTGGGACGAGCTGGCCGAGACCGTCGGCAGGTCCGACGACGAGCGCATCATCGTCAACATGGGGCCGCAGCACCCGTCCACCCACGGTGTGCTCCGGCTGATCCTGGAGATCGACGGCGAGACGGTCACCGAGGCCCGGTCGGGCATCGGCTACCTGCACACCGGCATCGAGAAGAACATGGAGTACCGGACGTGGACCCAGGGGTCCACGTTCGTGACGCGCATGGACTACCTCACGCCGTTCTTCAACGAGACGGCGTACTGCCTCGCGGTCGAGAAGCTGCTCGGCGTCACCGAGCAGGTGCCGGACCGGGCCAGCGTCATCCGCGTGCTGCTGATGGAGCTGAACCGGCTCTCCTCGCACCTGGTGTGCATCGCCACCGGCGGTATGGAGCTCGGCGCCACCACGATCATGATCTACGGGTTCCGCGACCGTGAACTGATCCTGGACGTCTTCGAGCTCATCACCGGGCTGCGGATGAACCACGCGTACATCCGGCCGGGCGGCCTCGCCCAGGACCTGCCGCCGGGCGCGGTGGACCAGATCCGCGAGCTCGTGAAGAAGATGCGCAAGAACCTTCCCGAGTACGACAAGCTCGCCACCGGCAACCCGATCTTCAAGGCCCGGATGGAAGAGGTCGGCTACCTGGACCTGGCCGGCTGCATGGCGCTCGGCGCCACCGGCCCGATCCTGCGCGCCGCCGGCCTGCCGCACGACCTGCGCAAGGCGCAGCCGTACTGCGGTTACGAGAACTACGACTTCGAGATCCCGACGGCGGACACCGCCGACTCCTACGGCCGCTTCCTGGTCCGCCTGGAGGAGATGCGGCAGTCGCTGCGCATCGTCGAGCAGGCCCTGGACAAGCTGGCCCCAGGACCGGTGATGGTCGAGGACAAGAAGATCGCCTGGCCCGCGCAGCTCGCGCTCGGCCCGGACGGCCTGGGCAACTCCCTGGACCACATCAAGAAGATCATGGGCACCTCGATGGAGTCCCTGATCCACCACTTCAAGCTGGTGACCGAGGGCTTCCGGGTTCCGCCGGGCCAGGCGTACACCGCGGTGGAGTCGCCCAAGGGCGAGCTGGGCGTGCATGTCGTCAGCGACGGCGGCACCCGCCCCTTCCGGGTCCACTTCCGCGACCCGTCCTTCACCAACCTGCAGTCCATGGCGGCGATGTGCGAGGGCGGCCAGGTCGCCGACGTCATCGTGGCCGTGGCGTCCATCGACCCCGTGATGGGAGGCGTCGACCGATGACCGACGTGTCTTTGGGCATCCCGCAGATGCCCGCGCCCGACTATCCGGCCGATGTACGCGCCAGGCTGGAGGCGGACGCGAAGGAGATCATCGCCCGCTATCCCGGCAGCCGCAGCGCGCTCCTGCCGCTGCTGCACCTGACGCAGTCGGAGGACGGCTACGTCACCCGCACCGGCGTCCGGTTCTGCGCGGAGCAGCTCGACCTCACCACCGCCGAGGTCACCGCGGTCGCGACCTTCTACTCCATGTACCGGCGCAAGCCCAGTGGCGACTACCAGGTCGGGGTCTGCACCAACACGCTCTGCGCGGTGATGGGCGGCGACGCCATCTTCGACGAGCTGAAGGAGCACCTCGGGGTCGGCAACAACGAGACCACCGAGGACGGCAAGGTCACGCTGGAGCACATCGAGTGCAACGCGGCCTGCGACTTCGCCCCGGTGGTGATGGTGAACTGGGAGTTCTTCGACAACCAGACACCGGGCTCCGCCAAGCAGCTGGTCGACGACCTCATCGCCGGCCGCGAGGTGCGGCCGACCCGTGGCGCACCGCTGTGCACGTACAAGGAGACCGCCCGCATCCTCGCAGGCTTCCCCGACGAGCGCCCCGGCGCCGTCGAGGCCACCGGCGGAGCCGGCCCCGCGTCGCTCGCGGGACTGCGGCTGTCGCGCGGCGAGGCACTGCCCGGCCCGGACGCCGGACAGCCGGCCCGCCGGTCGTCCGTACCGCCGCAGGGCGAGACGCCGGCCGCGCCGTCGGGCACCCCCGGGCAGCCCAGCCCCGCCGAGCACGCCAGCTCGCACGACGCACCGCAGGAGACCGCCGTGTCGGACCCCGCCAACCCGGCAGGACCTGAGAGCGAGGAGGGCAAATGATGACCGTGTCGCCCGAGAAGCTGCTCACCCCTGTCCTGTCGGCCTTCTGGGACGACCCGCAGTCGTGGACGCTCGACACCTACCGCCGTCATGAGGGCTACGAGGGCCTGCGCAAGGCCCTCGCGATGCCGCCGGACGACGTCATCGCGTATGTGAAGGACGCCGGACTGCGCGGCCGTGGCGGCGCCGGCTTCCCGACCGGTATGAAGTGGCAGTTCATCCCGCAGGGTGACGGCAAGCCGCACTACCTGGTCGTCAACGCCGACGAGTCGGAACCGGGTACCTGCAAGGACATCCCGCTGCTGTTCGCGAACCCGCACTCGCTCATCGAGGGCATGGTGATCGCCTGCCACGCGATCCGCTCCAACCACGCCTTCATCTATCTGCGCGGCGAGGTCGTCCCGGTGCTGCGCCGGCTGCACGAGGCGGTGCGCGAGGCGTACGAGGCCGGCTACCTCGGCAAGAACATCCAGGGCAGCGGCTTCGATCTGGAGCTGACCGTTCACGCCGGGGCCGGCGCGTACATCTGCGGCGAGGAGACGGCGCTGCTGGACTCGCTCGAAGGACGCCGCGGCCAGCCCCGGCTGCGCCCGCCGTTCCCGGCGGTCGAGGGCCTGTACGCCTGCCCGACCGTCGTCAACAACGTCGAGTCCATCGCCTCGGTGCCCGCGATCATGCAGCGCGGCAAGGACTGGTTCAAGTCGATGGGCAGCGAGAAGTCCCCGGGCTTCACGCTGTACTCGCTGTCTGGGCACGTCGTCAGCCCCGGCCAGTACGAGGCCCCGCTCGGCATCACGCTGCGCCAGCTGCTCGACATGAGCGGCGGTATCCGGCCGGGCCACCGGCTGAAGTTCTGGACCCCCGGCGGCTCGTCGACCCCGATGTTCACCGACGAGCACCTGGACGTACCGCTCGACTACGAGGGCGTGGGCGCCGCCGGCTCCATGCTCGGCACCAAGGCGCTGCAGTGCTTCGACGAGACGACGTGCGTGGTGCGGGCGGTGACGCGCTGGACGGAGTTCTACGCCCACGAGTCCTGCGGCAAGTGCACGCCGTGCCGTGAGGGCACGTACTGGCTGGTCCAGTTGCTGCGGGACATCGAGGCCGGCAAGGGCAAGCTGTCCGACCTCGACAAGCTCAACGACATCGCCGACAACATCAACGGCAAGTCCTTCTGTGCGCTCGGCGACGGCGCCGCCAGCCCGATCTTCTCCTCCCTCAAGTACTTCCGCGAGGAGTACGAGGAGCACATCGAGCGCAAGGGCTGCCCCTTCGACCCGGCCGCCTCGACCGTATGGGCCGACGCCGGAACGTCTCACCTGGAGGTGAACGCATGACAGTCACCACGTCTGCCCCCTCCGGAGGGGGAGAGGCGGCGGTTCCGCCGGAGGATCTCGTCGCCGTCACGATCGACGGCGTCGCGCTCTCGGTCCCCAAGGGGACCCTGGTGATCCGTGCGGCGGAGCTGCTGGGCATCGAGATCCCGCGGTTCTGCGACCACCCGCTCCTCGACCCGGCCGGCGCCTGCCGGCAGTGCATCGTCGAGGTCGAGGGCCAGCGCAAGCCGATGGCGTCCTGCACGATCACGTGCACCGACGGCATGGTCGTCAAGACCCATCTCACCTCGCCGGTCGCCGAGAAGGCGCAGCGCGGGGTGATGGAGCTGCTGCTCATCAACCACCCGCTGGACTGCCCGGTCTGCGACAAGGGCGGCGAGTGCCCGCTGCAGAACCAGGCGATGAGCACCGGCCAGGCGGACACCCGCTTCGAGGGCAAGAAGCGCACGTACGAGAAGCCGGTGCCGATCTCCACGCAGGTGCTGCTGGACCGGGAGCGCTGTGTGCTGTGCGCGCGCTGCACCCGGTTCTCGGAGCAGATCGCGGGCGACCCGTTCATCGAGCTCATCGAGCGCGGCGCCCTCCAGCAGGTCGGAATCGGCGACGGCGACCCGTTCGCCTCGTACTTCTCCGGCAACACCATCCAGATCTGTCCGGTGGGCGCGCTGACCTCGGCGGCGTACCGCTTCCGGTCCCGGCCGTTCGACCTGGTGTCGTCGCCGTCGGTCTGCGAGCACTGCGCGGGCGGCTGCGCGACGCGCACCGACCACCGACGCGGCAAGGTCATGCGGCGGCTGGCCGCCGACGACCCCCAGGTCAACGAGGAATGGGTGTGCGACAAGGGGCGCTTCGGCTTCCGCTACGCACAGCGCCCCGACCGCCTCAAGCACCCGCTGCTCCGTAACAAGGAGACCGGTGAGCTGGAGCCGGCGAGCTGGCCCGAGGCACTGGCGGCCGCGGCCGCCGGGATCGCGGCGGCCGGCGGCCGCACCGCGGTACTGGCCGGCGGCCGGCTGACCGTCGAGGACGCCTACGCCTACGCCAAGTTCGCGCGGGTCGCCCTCGACACCAACGACGTCGACTTCCGGGCCCGCGTGCACAGCGCCGAGGAGGCCGACTTCCTGGCCTCGCAGGTGGCGGGACGCGGCCGGGACCTGGACGGCGACGGCATCACGTACACGACGCTGGAGAAGGCGCCGGCCGTCCTGCTCGTCGGTCTCGAGGCCGAGGAGGAGGCTCCGGGGATCTTCCTCCGGCTTCGCAAAGCGAACCAGAAGCGGCGCCAGCGGACCTTCGCACTGGCGCCGTTCGCGACCCGTGGCCTGACGAAGGCGGGCGGCACGCTGCTGCCCGCCGCACCCGGCACCGAGCCCGAGTGGCTGGACGCGCTCGCCGGCGGTGTCGGTCTCGACGAGGCGGGCGAGAAGGCCGCCGAGGCGCTGCGTGCCGAAGGGTCGGTGATCCTGGTCGGCGAACGGCTGGCCGCCGTACCCGGCGCGCTGACCGCGGCGATCCGCTTCGCCACGGCGAGCGGCGCGAAGCTCGCGTGGATCCCGCGCCGCGCGGGTGAGCGCGGAGCGGTCGAGGCGGGCGCGCTGCCGGGGCTGCTGCCCGGTGGCCGGCCGGTCACCGACCCGCGGGCCCGCGACGAGGTCGCCCGGGTCTGGGGACTGGCCGAACTCCCGCACCGCTTCGGGCGCGACACCGGCCAGATCGTCGAGGCGGCCGCGAGCGGCGAGCTGGCGGCGCTGGTCGTCGGCGGCGTCGAGGTCGCGGACCTGCCGGACCCGGCCCGCGCCCGGCTCGCGCTGGACGCGGTCGGCTTCGTCGTCAGCCTGGAACTGCGGCCCTCCGAGGTCACCGACCGGGCGGATGTCGTCCTGCCGGTGGCCGCGGTCGCCGAGAAGGCCGGCACCTTCCTCAACTGGGAGGGCAGGGCTCGGCTGTTCGACGCGGCCATCAAGCCGGACCAGGTCGTCAACCGGCACCAGCTGCCGGACGCCCGGGTCCTGACGATGCTCGCCGACGCGCTCGGCGTCAGCCTCGGACTGGGCGACGTCCGCGCCGCCCGCACCGAACTGAACCGGCTCTCCCCCTGGGACGGGCCGCACGCCTCCCAGCCGCTGGAGACGTCCCGGACGCTGCCCGTGCCCGCCGCGGGCGAGGCGGTGCTCGCCGGGCACCGGCTGCTGCTCGACCAGGGCAAGCTCCAGGAGGGCGACGACGCGCTGGCCGGCACCCGGCACGAGGCGGTGGTGCGGCTGTCGGCCGCGACCGCCGCGGAGGCCGGGCTCGCCAACGGCGACCTCACCGAGGTCTCCGGGCCCGCCGGTTCGGTACGGCTGCCGCTGCGCATCACTCCGATGCCCGACCGGGTGGTGTGGCTGCCGCTGAACTCCACGGGCGGGGGCGTCGCCAGCGATACCGGCGCGCTGCCCGGCCAGGTCGTCAAGGTCGGCGCCGCTGCCACGGAGGTGGCCCAGTGAACAACCTCTCCGCCGAAGATCTGTCGATGTTCGGCACCGATCCGTGGTGGCTGATCCTCCTCAAGGCGGTCTTCTGCTTCGCCTTCGCCATGCTGACCGTGCTGTTCTCGATCGTCTGGGAGCGCAAGGTCGTGGCGTGGATGCAGCTGCGCATCGGCCCCAACCGGCACGGCCCGTGGGGCATGCTCCAGTCGCTCGCCGACGGCATCAAGCTGATGCTGAAGGAAGACATCATCGTCAAGCGCGCGGACAAGGTGGTGTACATCCTCGCGCCGATCGTCGCGGCGATCCCCGCCTTCATGTCCTTCGCGGTGATCCCCTTCGGCCCGGCCGACAACGAGGTGTCGATCTTCGGCACCCGCACCGCGCTGCAGCTCACCGATCTCCCGATCGGCGTCCTGTACATCCTGGCCACCGCGTCCGTCGGCATCTACGGCATCGTGCTCGCGGGCTGGTCCTCCGGCTCGACGTACCCGCTGCTCGGCGGATTGCGCGCCTCGGCCCAGATGATCTCCTACGAGATCGCGATGGGGCTGTCCTTCGCGGCGGTCTTCCTCTACTCCGGGTCGATGTCCACCTCGGCGATCGTCGAGGCGCAGCACGACCGCTGGTTCGCGGTGCTGCTGCCGGTCTCGCTGCTGATCTACATCGTGGCGATGGTCGGTGAGACCAACCGCGCACCGTTCGACATGCCGGAGTCGGAGGGCGACCTGGTCGGCGGCTTCAACACCGAGTACTCGTCGATCAAGTTCGCGCTCTTCATGCTCGCCGAGTACGTGAACATGGTGACGGTCTCGGCGGTGGCGACCACCCTCTTCCTGGGCGGCTGGCGGGCCCCGTGGCCGATCAGCACCTTCTGGGAGGGCGCGAACCACGGCTGGTGGCCGATGCTCTGGTTCACGGTCAAGGTCCAGCTGCTGCTGTTCTTCTTCATCTGGCTGCGCGGCACGCTGCCGCGGGTGCGTTACGACCAGTTCATGAAGCTGGGCTGGAAGGTCCTCATCCCGGTCTCGATGGTCTGGCTGATGCTGGTCGCGACCGTCCGGGCGATGCGGAACGAGAACTACGGCCTGCGCGACATCGTGCTGTACGTCGGCGGGGCCGTCGTCGGCCTGCTGCTGATCTCCCTCGTGGTCGATGTGTTCCGCGACCGCGGGCGGAAGAAGGACGAGGCGGAAGCCGCCGCGGCACCGCCGGAACCGTTCGATCCGATGGCGGGCGGCTTCCCCGTACCGCCGTTGCCGGGGCAGACGCTGCCACCGGTGCCGCGCCGTCGCAGCCGCAGCCTTGGCGAGCCGCAGCTCGTCGGTGCCCCGGACACCCCGGACAATGACAAGGAGGCCGACGATGCCTGAGTTCCTGGGCCCGGTCGCGGGCTTCGGCGTGACCTTCAAGGCCATGTTCAAGAAGCGGCTGACCGAGCAGTACCCCGAGGAGAAGAAGCCGACCGCGCCGCGCTTCCACGGCCGGCACCAGCTCAACCGGCACCCGGACGGGCTGGAGAAGTGCGTCGGCTGCGAACTGTGCGCCTGGGCCTGCCCGGCCGACGCGATCTACGTGGAGGGCGCGGACAACACCGAGGAGGAGCGCTACTCCCCGGGTGAGCGCTACGGCCGCGTCTACCAGATCAACTACGCCCGCTGCATCCTGTGCGGGCTGTGCATCGAGGCGTGCCCCACCCGGGCGCTGACGATGACCAACGAGTACGAACTCGCCGACAGCAGCCGTGAGTCGCTGATCTTCACCAAGGAGCAGCTGCTCGCCGGCCTGGAGGAGGGCATGGTCGAGGCACCGCACTCGATCTTCCCCGGCACCGACGAGCAGGACTACTACCGGGGACTGGTCAGTGAGGCCGCGCCCGGCACCGTCACCCAGGAGCGCACTCCTGCGGAGAAGGAGGTGGAGGCGTGAGCACGTTCGCCGCCGCCGCTTCCACCACCTCGACGGGTGAGGCGTTCCAGTTCTGGGTGCTCGCCGTCGTCGCCGTGCTGGGTGCGCTGGGCACCGTACTGAGCAAGAAGACGGTGCACAGCGCGCTCTGTCTGGCCGGGACCATGATCATCCTGGCTGTCTTCTACCTGGCGCAGGGCGCGTACTTCCTCGGGGTCGTCCAGATCGTCGTCTACACCGGCGCGATCATGATGCTCTTCCTCTTCGTCGTCATGCTGGTCGGCATCACCGCCGCCGACTCGCTGAAGGAGACGCTGAAGGGCCAGCGCTGGCTGGCCGCGGGATGCGGTCTCGGCTTCGGGATCCTGCTGATCGCGGGCATCGGCAACGCCTCGCTCGACACCTTCGCGGGCCTCGGCCAGGCGAACGCGGGCGGCAACGTCGAGGGCCTGGCGCGGCTCATCTTCACCAAGTACGTCTGGGCCTTCGAGATCACCGGCGCGCTGCTGATCACGGCGGTCGTCGGCGCGATGGTGCTGACGCACCGCGAGCGGACCGAGGAGCGCAGCACGCAGCGCGAGCTGTCGATCGCGCGGGTCCGCGCGGGCACCCAGGTGCCGCCGCTGCCCGCACCCGGCGTGTACGCCCGGCACAACGCGGTGGACGTCCCCGGCCTGCTGCCGGACGGCACCACCTCGGACCTGTCGGTCAGCGCCACGCTGCGGGACCGCGGCCAGATCCGTGATGTGTCGAACGAGGCCCTGGCCGATCTCGCCGAGCTGGAACAGCGCTCGGAGAGCTGGCTGGAACGGTCCGCGCCCGAGGTCACGGCACCAGAGGAGGCGAGCAAGTGAATCCGGTCAACTACCTGTACCTGGCCGCGCTGCTGTTCACCATCGGCGCCGCCGGGGTGCTGATCCGGCGCAACGCGATCATCGTCTTCATGTGCGTCGAGCTGATGCTGAACGCCTGCAACCTGGCGTTCGTCACCTTCTCCCGGATGCACGGCAACCTCGACGGCCAGATCATCGCCTTCTTCACGATGGTGGTCGCCGCCGCCGAGGTCGTGGTCGGGCTCGCGATCATCGTGACGATGTTCCGCTCCCGGCACTCGGCCTCGGTCGACGACGCCAATCTGATGAAGCTGTAAGGGGTAGCGACAGTGGAGAACCTCATCGGATTGCTCGTCGCGGTACCGCTGCTCGGCGCGGCGATCCTGCTGACCGGCGGCCGCCGGCTGGACCGTATCGGCCACTGGCTCGGCACGATCCTCGCGGCGGTGTCCTTCGGTATCGGCGCCGTGCTCTTCTTCGACATGCTCGGCAAGAGCGGCGAAGACCGCGCGATGTACTCGCACCTGTTCAGCTGGGTGCCGGTCGGCGGCTTCCAGGCCGACATCGGCTTCCAGCTCGACCAGTTGTCGATGACCTTCGTGCTGTTGATCAGCGGTGTGGGCACGTTGATCCACATCTACTCGATCGGGTACATGGAGCACGACGAGCGGCGCCGCCGCTTCTTCGGCTATCTCAACCTGTTCGTGGCGGCGATGCTGCTGCTGGTCATCGCGGACAACTACTTCCTGCTGTACGTCGGCTGGGAGGGCGTCGGCCTCGCCTCGTACCTGCTGATCGGCTTCTGGCAGCACAAGCCGAGCGCGGCCACGGCGGCGAAGAAGGCGTTCCTCGTCAACCGTGTCGGTGACGTCGGTCTGTCCATCGCGATCATGCTGATGTTCACGACCTTCGGGACGTTCAGCTTCCAGCCGGTGCTGGCGCACGCGGGCGACGCGAGCGAGGGCAAGCTGACAGCCATCGGCCTGATGCTGCTGCTCGCCGCGTGCGGCAAGTCCGCCCAGGTGCCGCTGCAGTCCTGGCTCGGCGACGCGATGGAGGGCCCGACCCCGGTCTCGGCCCTGATCCACGCGGCGACGATGGTGACGGCGGGCGTGTATCTCATCACCCGGTCCGGCGCGATCTTCAACGGTGCCCCGGACGCGCAGGTAGCGGTGGTCACGGTCGGCGCGGTCACGCTGCTGTTCGGTGCGATCGTCGGTTGCGCGAAGGACGACATCAAGAAGGCCCTGGCGGGCTCGACGATGTCGCAGATCGGCTACATGATCATGGCGGCCGGGCTCGGCCCGATCGGCTATGTCTTCGCGATCATGCACTTGGTCACCCACGGCTTCTTCAAGGCCGGGCTCTTCCTCGGCGCCGGATCGGTCATGCACGGCATGAACGACGAGGTCGACATGCGGAAGTACGGGGGCCTGCGCACGTACATGCCGGTCACGTTCATCACGTTCGGCCTCGGCTATCTGGCGATCATCGGCTTCCCGGGTCTGTCCGGCTTCTTCTCTAAGGACAAGATCATCGAGGCGGCCTTCGCCAAGGGCGGCACCGAGGGCTGGATCCTCGGCGGCGCGGCCCTGCTGGGTGCCGCGATCACCGCGTTCTACATGACGCGCGTGATGCTGATGACGTTCTTCGGCGAGAAGCGCTGGGAGGCCGACGCGGAAGGCCACGAGCCGCACCCGCACGAGTCGCCCAAGTCGATGACCATCCCGATGATCGTGCTGGCCTTCGGCTCGGTCTTCGCGGGCGGGCTGTTCAGTCTGAACAGCTCCTTCCTGAAGTGGCTGGAGCCGGTCACCGGACACGAGGAGGGGCACTCGCCCCTCAGCGCCACGACGGTGACGGCCGGCACGATGGTCGTGCTGGTCATCGGGGTCGCGCTGGCCTGGCTGATGTACGGGCGCAGGGCCGTACCGGCCGTCGCTCCGCGCGGCTCGCTGCTGACCCGCGCCGCCCGGCGCGATCTGCTCCAGGACGACTTCAACCACGTCGTGCTGGTCCGGGGCGGCGAACACCTCACCCGCAGCCTGGTCTACCTGGACCACTCCCTGGTGGACGGTGCGGTCAACGGCACCGCCGCCGGGGTCGGCGGCCTCTCCGGCCGCATGCGCAAGCTGCAGAACGGCTACGTCCGCTCGTACGCGGTGTCGATGCTGGGTGGCACGGCGGTCCTGATCGCCGCGACTCTCCTGATGAGGGCGGTCTGATAACTCATGTCCTTTCCCCTCCTTACCGTCACGGCCGCCCTTCCGGCGGTCGGCGCGATCGCCACCGCCGCCGTACCGGCCGCGAAGCGCACCGTCGCCAAGTGGTCGGCGCTGGGCTTCTCGGTCGCGACGTTCGTACTGGCCGTGATCGTCCTCGTCCGGTTCGAACCGGGCGGTGAGCGCTACCAGCTCACCGAGTCCCACGCGTGGATCAAGGACTTCGGGGTCCGCTACGAACTCGGCGTGGACGGCATCGGCGTCTCGCTGGTCGCGCTGACCGCGCTCCTGATCCCGTTCATCATCGCGGCGGGCTGGCACGACGCCGACCCCCTCGAAGACAAGAACCCCAACCGCCGCTGGCGGCCCACCCAGGGCTTCTTCGCCCTGATCCTGGCCGTCGAGGCGATGGTGGTGGTCTCGTTCGAGGCCACCGACGTCTTCCTCTTCTACATCTTCTTCGAAGCCATGCTCATCCCGATGTACTTCCTCATCGGCGGCTTCGGGGACCAGGCGCACGAGCACGGCGACGACGAGGCGGCCAAGCAGCGCTCGTACGCCGCCGTGAAGTTCCTGCTCTACAACCTGGTCGGCGGCCTCGTCATGCTGGCCGCCGTCATCGGGCTGTACGCGGCCAGTGCCGACCAGCTCGGGCACGGCACGTTCTCGCTCCAGGAGATCCTCCAGGCGCGCGCGGCCGGCAAGTTCGACCTGGCCTCCTCCACCGAGCGGTGGCTCTTCCTCGGCTTCTTCTTCGCCTTCGCGGTGAAGGCGCCGCTGTGGCCGCTGCACACCTGGCTGCCGAACGCGATGGGGGAGTCGACCGCGCCGGTCGCGGTGCTCATCACCGCGGTCGTCGACAAGGTCGGCACCTTCGCGATGCTGCGCTACTGCCTCCAGCTCTTCCCGGAGGCCAGCAAGTGGGCGACGCCGGTGATCCTGGTGCTCGCGGTGATCAGCATCATCTACGGTGCCCTGCTGGCCGTCGGCCAGCGCGACATCAAGCGGCTGATCGCCTACGCGTCCATCTCGCACTTCGGCTTCATCATCATGGGCATCTTCGCGATGACCACCCAGGGACAGAGCGGCGCCGCGCTCTACATGGTCAACCACGGGATCTCGACCGCCGCGCTGCTGCTGGTGGCCGGCTTCCTGATCAGCCGGCGCGGCTCGCGGCTCATCGCCGACTTCGGCGGTGTGCAGAAGGTGGCGCCGGTGCTCGCGGGCACCTTCCTGATCGGCGGACTGGCGACGCTGTCGCTGCCGGGGCTCGCCCCGTTCGTCTCCGAGTTCCTGGTGCTCGTCGGCACGTTCAGCCGCTACCCGGCGCTCGGCATCATCGCGACCGTCGGCATCGTGCTCGCCGCGCTCTACGTCCTCGTCCTGTACCAGCGGACGATGACCGGGCCGGTGAAGGCGGGCGTCGAGGGGATGAAGGACCTCAAGGTCCGTGAGATCGCCGTGGTGGCTCCGCTGATCGCGCTGCTGCTCTTCCTCGGCGTGTACCCGAAGCCGCTCACGGACATCGTCAATCCGGCGGTCGGCCAGACGCTCTCCGACGTGCACAAGACCGACCCCAAGCCCGCGCTGGAGGCGACCAAGTGAGCGGAACAGCCGTCCACAGCCTGTGGACAATGGCGGCCCCCGCCGCAGACAAGATCCCCGCCCCGAAGATCGAGTACACCCAGCTGTCGCCGGTCCTGATCGTCTTCGGGGCAGCCGTCGTCGGGATCCTCGTCGAGGCGTTCCTGCCCCGTAAGTCCCGCTACCTGGGACAGATCGCGGTCAGCGTCATCGGCCTCGCCGCCGCCTTCGCCGCCGTGGTGGCGCTGGCGGCCAGGGGCTACGGCACCACCAAGGCGCATGTCGCGGCCATGGGAGCCGTCGCCGTCGACGGCCCCGCGCTCTTCCTGCAGGGCACGATCCTGCTGGTCGGGCTGGTCGCGGTGTTCACCTTCGCGGAACGCCGGCTCGACCCGAAGGCGCACGGTCGCAAGGTCGACTCCTTCGCCGCCCAGGGCTCCGCCGTTCCCGGCGGCGACGCCGAGAAGGCCGCGGTCAAGGCCGGGTTCACCACCACCGAGGTCTTCCCGCTGCTGCTCTTCGCGGTCGGCGGCATGCTGATCTTCCCGGCCGCGTCCGACCTGCTGACGCTCTTCGTCGCGCTCGAGGTCTTCTCGCTGCCGCTGTACCTGCTCTGCGCGCTGGCCCGCCGCCGGCGCTTCATGTCGCAGGAAGCCGCGATGAAGTACTTCCTGCTGGGAGCCTTCTCGTCGGCCTTCCTGCTGTTCGGCATCGCGCTGCTCTACGGCTACGCGGGCACCGTCTCGTACTCCGGCATCGCCGCCGTCGTCGACGGCACCGCCAAGATGACCCCGGCGCTCGCCGCCACCACCGGCAACGACGCGCTGCTGCTCATCGGCACCGCGATGGTCGCGATGGGGCTGCTGTTCAAGGTCGGCGCCGTGCCGTTCCACATGTGGACCCCGGACGTCTATCAGGGCGCCCCGACCCCGGTGACCGGCTTCATGGCCGCCGCCACCAAGGTCGCCGCCTTCGGCGCGCTGCTGCGGCTGCTGTACGTGGTCCTGCCGGGCATGCGCTGGGACTGGCGGCCGGTGATGTGGGGCGTCGCGATCCTGACGATGCTGGTCGGCGCGATCGTCGCCGTCACCCAGACCGATGTGAAGCGACTGCTGGCGTACTCGTCGATCGCGCACGCCGGGTTCATCCTCGCGGGTGTCATCGCCACCACGCCGGACGGCGTCTCGTCGGTGCTCTTCTACCTCGCGGCGTACTCCTTCGTGACGCTCGGCGCCTTCGCCGTCGTCACCCTGGTCCGCGACGCGGGCGGCGAAGCCACCCACCTGTCCCACTGGGCCGGCCTCGGCCGCCGCTCGCCGCTGGTCGCGGCGGTCTTCGCGGTGTTCCTGCTGGCCTTCGCGGGCATCCCGCTGACCTCCGGCTTCGCCGGAAAGTTCGCGGTCTTCAAGGCGGCGGCCCAGGGCGGCGCGATGCCGCTGGTCATCGTGGGTGTGCTCTCCTCGGCCATCGCCGCGTTCTTCTACATCCGCGTGATCGTGCTGATGTTCTTCAGCGAACCGAAGCCCGACGGCCCCACCGTCGCCGTCCCGAGCGCCTGGACCTCCACGGCCATCGGCATCGGCGTGGCGGTGACGCTCGCGCTGGGCGTCATGCCGCAGTACTTCCTGGACCTCGCCGACAAGGCGGGCGTCTTCGTCCGCTGAACAACGACACCACGGGAACGGCCGTCGAACGCTTCAGGCGTTCGGCGGCCGTTCCTCGTTTCAGCCCGCCGTGCGCGGGATGCGGCGGTTCCAGGTGCGGTGGAAGACGGTCTCGTCGCCGGAGTGGCAGGTGACCTCGTTGAAGGTGACGAAGTGCGTCGCGTCCGCCTGGATCTCGGATCTGGTGTCGACGCTGACGTCCCAGCCGAGGTCCGGGCGGCGCAGCCGGACGTGCCACAGGGAGCGGGTGGCGGCGGAGAGCGGGTCACCGGACTCGATGCGGTAGGTCTCCAGGGCGTCCTCGGTGAATTCGAGGCCGTCGGGGTAGATCCGGGTACCGCCGTGGCGCGGGTCGACGTCCAGCTGCCAGGCACCGGTCGCGACATCGCGGGTGACGAGCCGTTCGGGGCGCGGCTCGGGTGCGCCGGGGAAGATCACGGGGAGCGGTGGAGCCTGTTCCGGTTCCTCGAAGTACAGCGGGATCGCGGACGGCGACGGGGCGCGGACCGGCAGGTCGAGGGCGCTGTCGGCAGCCTCGATGGTGAAGCCGGAGGCGTGCTCGGGCTGCGGGTGCGGCCAGATCCACGGCCAGTAGGCGGAGGACAGGGCGAGCCGGATGCGGTGGCCGTGCGGGAACGCGTGGCCGATGCCGTTGAGCTCGAACGCGATGTCCTCGGTGTGGCCCGGGGTCCACTCCACCGCCCGGTCCCGGCCGTGCCGCGCCAGCAGGTTGAGGGCGCCACGGGTGACGAGCGTGGAGGAGCCGTCCGGGGCCACGTCGCAGACCCGGGCGATGACCTGGCCGCGCGGCGCGTCGCAGCGCAGCCGCAGCCGGACCCGGGGGCGGCCGAGGACCTCGACACGGTCGGTGAGCGGCGCGGAGTCGAAGCAGACCGAGCGGCCGTCCTCCTCGCGCTGCTCCGGCGGCAGGTCGGCGTCGTTGCCGAACGGGAAGAAGCGGCCGGCGTCGATCCCGGTGTGCTGCGGGGAGTCGACCCGCACCGGGCCGCCGGGCAGCGCGTACGGGGTGTAGGTGACGGCGGGCGACGGCCAGCTGTCCTCGCCGACCCAGCGGCCCGGCAGTTCGTCGTAGACCGTGGCCGGCGGGTGCGACTCGCTGATCCAGGCGCGCAGCAGGGGATCGTCCATCACCCCCGTGGCCTTGTCCTTCAGCCAGTGGTCCCACCAGCGCAGTGTCTCCTGGAGGAAGCCGATGGCGGGCCCGGGCGGCCGCCCCCGGTCGGGGTACTGGTGGGACCAGGGGCCGATCAACCCGCGGACGGGTGCGTCCAGATGTTCGACAAGGCGCAGCACGGTGTCCCGGTACGGGTCGTGCCAGCCGCCGACGGTGAGGACGGCCGCCTTGACGGCGGAGTAGTCCTCGCACACGCTGCCGTGCTGCCAGTACGCGTCACGGCTCTGGTGGCCGAGCCACGTATGGATGAACGGATCGACGGCTTCGAGCCGTTCGAGCCACATCTGCCGCCAGCTGTCGCCGACCGCCGTGAGATCGGGCGGCCGGCAGACGAAGGCGAGCATCGTCGCGGCCCAGGCGTGCATGTCGACGGCGAGGACCGAGCCGCCCATGTAGTGCACATCGTTGTCGTAGCGGTCGTCGGTGGAGCAGACGGTGACGACGGCCTGGAGGGCCGGTGGCGCGAGCGCGGCGATCTGCAGGCTGTTGAAGCCGCCCCAGGAGATGCCGAACATTCCGACCCGGCCGGTGCACCAGGACTGCGCGGCCAGCCATTCGACGACCGCGACGCCGTCCGCGAGCTCCGCGGCGTCGTACTCGTCGCCCGGCAGCCCCTCGGAGTTGCCGTGGCCCCGTACATCCACCCGCACGGAGGCGTAGCCGTGACCCGCGTACCAGGGGTGCCGCTGCGAATCGCGCGGCGCCGTCCAGTCGTACAGCCGGTACGGGAGGTACTCCAGCAGCGCGGGCACCGGTTCGTCGGCGTACGGCCGCCAGATGCGCGCGTACAGCCGGGTGCCGTCGGGCAGCGGGATCCGGACGTCCTCGACGAAGGTCGTGTAGGGGAAATCGGTACGGATGCGCATCGGCGGGGCTCCCTTCGACGTCGGCGGCGGATCGGTGGACGGGGTCGGTGTGCGGGTCAGCGGGCGGTTTCCGTGGGACGGGGTGCCTCGTGCGGCGCAGCCAGGGCGAGATAGGCCTCCCGATCGGTCGGAATAAATGGCATCAATACGGATCATATGAGGCAAGATCCCGAACGGCCTGATGTGTATGACCTGTCCCGGCCATATAGGGGCGATGCCCCGGCAAAGATCGAGAGGGGACCGGCTACGCTGCCCGTGTAAGCAGTGCCACCCCTCAGACGCCATCTCAGCGAATGGAGTACCCCTCGTGAACGTCGTCGGGCCGTTCGGGTTGAGCGTGCGGGACGAGGCTCTCGAAGCCGACGTCCGGGCCGGGCTGTTTGCCGTGGAGGAGGGCCTCCTGGAGGCCACCAAGAGCGACGTCCCCTTCATCACCGGCGCCGCGCGCCATCTGGCCCGTGCGGGGGGCAAGCGGTTCCGGCCGCTGCTGGTCATGCTGGGCGCCCAGTTCGGCGACCCGAACGCGCCGGGCATCGTGCCAGCCGCGGTGGTCGTGGAGCTCACCCACCTCGCGACGCTCTACCACGACGACGTCATGGACGAGGCGGACGTACGCCGCGGCGTCCCCAGTGCCAACGCCCGCTGGGACAACTCGGTGGCCGTTCTCACCGGGGACTTCCTGTTCGCCCGCGCCTCGCACATACTGGCCGACCTCGGCCCCGAGGCCGTCCGCGTCCAGGCCGAGGCCTTCGAGCGGCTGGTGACCGGCCAGATCCTGGAGACCGCGGGACCGGCCGACGACCGCGACCCGATCGACCACTACCTCGACGTGATCGGCGGGAAGACCGGCTCGCTCATCGCCGTCTCCTGCCGCTTCGGGGCCATGATGTCCGGCGCGGACGAGTCGGTCGTCGACATCCTCACCCAGTACGGCGAGCGCATCGGCACCGCCTTCCAGCTCGCCGACGACGTCCTCGACATCGCCAGCGACAGCCACGAGTCGGGCAAGACCCCCGGCACCGACCTGCGCGAAGGCATCCCCACCCTCCCGGTGCTGCATCTGCGCACCCGGGTCGCCGCGGCCAACGGCTCGGCCTCCCCGGCCGACCGCCACCTCGTCGACCTCCTCGCGGGCGACCTCACCGACGACCACCGGCACGCCGAGGCACTGCGCCTGCTGCGCGCCCACCCGGCGCTGGAGCAGGCCCGCCGCGACACCGTCCGGTACGCCGACGAAGCCCGCGCCACCCTCGCCCCGCTCCCGGACTGTGCCGCGAAGCAGGCCCTGGAGGGCCTGTGCGACGCGGTGGTGTACCGCGCGGGCTGACCCCCGCCCTCGCTTCAGCCGCGGACACCCGAACGGCCGTCGAACGCCTGAGGCGCTCGACGGCCGTTCTCGCACCGGCCCCGCGAGGGGATCTCACGCCTTGACGTCCACCAGCGTTCTGCCGTCCAGGGTCCGCACCTCGTAGTGGTCGACCTCGTTCGGCTGCATGGCCGCGCCGCCGTGCATGTAGAGCGGGGTGCGCGCGGTTTCGTGCGGGCTGTCGGGGATGCCGTATCCCCAGGGGCCGACCGCCCAGGTGGTGACGGTCTGCTGGTCGCCGTTCTTGCCGACGGCGACGAGGCTGCAGCGCAGCGGGCCCTTCACGTTGCCGAGTTGGAGGACGACGTGGCTGCCCCAGGCCTTCTTCTCGACGCCGATCGTGGCGCTGACCTTGGTGGCGGGGTCGGTGCCGGAGACCTTGGCGGAGGCCGGTATCAGGTTGAAGGCGTCCTCGGCGGGCCCGCCGTGGGCATGTTCGGCGACCGCCGAGGTCCTGTCGCCGGAGGTGGCCTGGACGGCGATCAGCGGGCCGCCGATGATCAGGACGGCGGCGGCCGCGACCAGGAACATCCGGCGGCGCCGCGTCCTGGCGCGGACCTCGGCGACCTCGTCGAGCAGCCGGCCCAGCAGGGCGTCGTCGGTACTGCCGGGAACGGGAAGGAACGCGCCGGGGCCGGGGGTCGCCGCCGCGTACTCGGCGAGCAGGGGTTCGAGGCCCGCGAGCGAGTCGAGTTCCGCCATGCAGAGCTCGCAGCCGGCCAGATGTGTCTCGAACCGGGTGGCGTCCGCGTCGTCGAGGAGCCCGAGGGCGTACGCCCCCACGTCCGCGTGCTGCTCCTGCGGCGACGTCATGATGTCGTCACTCCTCGTTCCTCGAGCGCCAGTTTGAGCGAGCGCAGCGCGTAGAAGATCCGCGACCGCACTGTTCCGGCGGGTATGCCGAGCACCGCGGCGGCGTCCTCGACGGTGCGCCCCCGCAGATAGGTCTCGGCGAGCACCTGCCGGTGGGCGGCCGTCAGATCGGCCATCGCGTCGGAGATGGTCATGAGCCGGAGCACCTTGTCCATCTCGTCCTGGGCAGGCAGCAGCTCCAGGGGGCCGGGATCGACCTCCTGGGGGCGGGCCTGCCGGCTGCGATGGCCGTCGATGACCAGCCGGCGCGCCACCGTCACCAGCCAGGGACGGACGGATCCGGTGGCGCGCTCCAACTGGTCGCTGTTGCGCCAGGCGCGCAACAGCGTTTCCTGCACGACGTCCTCGGCCCGGTGCCGGTCCCCCGCGACCAGCCGCAGTACATAGGCGAGCAGGGGTCCTGCGTGCTCCTTGTAGAGCGTCCGCATCAGCTCTTCGCTCGGTTCCGTGGCCACGGGCGAATCCTTCCGCACCCGATCCTCCAGGTCGAGACCGTCTGGGGATTGATCAACAGCGGATGAGTATCCGGATCAGTATCCGGAGGTGTCGCCGCCGGTGCTCATGCCGGCGCTGCTCGCCGCATTCTTGCCCTGCGGGCTGCTCACGAACCACGTCCCGCCGACCCCCTGACCGAGGGTGTCGCCGGCCTTGGTGTCCTTGGCGAAGCGGTAGAGCGGCCAGCCGCCGAGGGTGAGCTGCTTGCTGCCGTCGGCGCGGGTGACGGTGGAGACCAGGCTCTTGTCGATGCCGGTCACGGTCACGCTGTCCTTGGCGAGGGCCGGCGGCCACTTCACGGCGCAGTCGCCCGAGCAGTTCGACGCCGACGGGTGCGCGGTGTCCTTGTCGAAGCGGTAGAGCGTGCGGCCCTGGTCGTCGGTGACCATCGCGGCGAAGGACGGGGTCTTCGCGGCGATCAGGGCGCCGGTGGGCGCGGGCTGCTGCGCTGCGGGCTTGCCCGCGGGCTGCTGCGAGCCCGGCTGCGAGGTGGCCGGCGGCGTCGAGGGCTGGTCCTGCGCACCCGACGCGTCGGAGTCCGTCGGGCCGCAGGCGGTGACGGCGAGCGCGAGAACCGCGATTCCGGAAGCGGCGAAGAGACGGATACGGCTGGTGCGAATGGACTTGGACATGGCGGTTCCCCCTGGTGGCAGTGCGTGGATGGTGCGACGTTCGCCTCCATCCATACGCAGCGGCCGCGCCCGCCCACTCAACGATCCGCGAAAAAAGTTTTGGGAGATTCGCTCAACAACCCATCCTGGCCCGGCGATTGTGCGGTATACGCAAACGGCTCCCGTCCGACTCAACGCCGGAGCCGTGATTCTCACCGCACTTCCGCGTTGAGCGACGGCCGCCGGAGGGCGCGTATGAACCCCTGAGACGCCGGGGCGTGGGGCACCGGCCACAGGGGAGGACTTTTCATGAACGGCATCAGGAACCGCATCGGGAACCGTCGCACCGCGATCGCGCTCGCCGTCACCGCCGCCGCGGTCGCGGGCGGCGTCTCGCTGGCCGTGCTGCCCGCATCCGCGGACGGCAACGCGGCCGGGAACGGGAACGCGGGCCACGACATGAGCTCCATGGCGTCGATGGCGATGCCCGGGTCGGCCGGATGGGGCGACGACAGCATCAGCACGCAGAGCGGCAGCGGCGGGAGCAGCGGCGGTGCCGACCGCGGCAAGGCCGTCTACTTCGTGGCGAGTCTGACCGGTGCCAACGAGGTGCCGGTGGCGAACGGCCCCGCGGTCGGCGACAAGGACGGCAAGGCCGTGGAGTTCCTGAAGATCCAGGGCAACCAGGTCTCGTTCGCCATGAAGTGGAAGGGCATCGCCCCGCCCACCGCCGCGCACATCCATCAGGGCGCCGCCGGTAGCAACGGCGGTGTGAAGATCCCGTTCTTCGCCGAGAAGCTGCCCGGCAGCGTCTACTCGGTGACCGGCTCGGTCACCGTCGACGACGCGAAGCTCCTCTCCGACCTGCGGACGAACCCGGGCGGCTTCTACGCCAATCTGCACACCGCCGAGTTCCCGGGTGGTGCGGTCCGCGGCCAGCTGCACACGCTCAGCTCGTCGATCGACTTCTCCAAGGCGCTCTCCGACCTCCAGGCTTCCGTGGTCAGGGGCCAGCAGATCTACGCGTGCACCAAGCAGCCGGGTGGCGGGTACGCGTTCACCCAGGACAACGTGAAGGCGCACCTCGGCGCCGGTATCGAACACTCCTTCGTGCGGCCCGCGGCCGGTCCGCCGCAGTGGATCGCCCCCGACGGCAGCGCGGTCACCGGCGCGGTCCTGACCAGGACGCCGAACGGCCAGGGCAACATCCCCGAGCTGGACCTGCGGGCCACCCAGTCCGGCAAGCGGGACGGGGTGCTCGCCGGCACCCAGGAGATCCTGCGGCTCAACACGGCCGGCGGCGTGGCCCCGGCCGGCAGCTGCGACCCGTACAAGACCCCCAGGGTCGGGGTGGACTACCGCGCCGACTACCTCTTCATCGGCAAGTGAGGGTTGCCCCTGAGCTCCTGGGCGCCGGAGGGCCGGCCGAACCCGGCTGAACGGGTGCGAATGCCTCCGAACGGGGCCCCCGCCGGGCTCTCCGGTACCTCCGGGCGTTCCACCGACCCGTGTACGCCCTCGGGGTTCGTCATCCCGGGGGCGTACACAGGGTTGCTCCCGGCGGCTGATGTGCTGGGGCTTCCGGTTTGGTGGGATTGGTATCACCACCTCAGGGGCGGATCGGGTGACAATGGACCCGAGAGGTGGACGAGTGCACGGCATCGTGGCCGCCGCTGACGACGGAGGTAGGAACGCAATGGCACGGATCCAACCGACGCAGGTCCCGGAAGCGGGAGACACCGGAGGCACCGGGGGAGAGGGCAGAGGTCCAGGTCGTCGCAAGGCGATGCGGTACGCGGTCCCTGTCGCGGTGGCGGGGGTGGCGGCGGCGACCATCAGCCTCGTCCCGGCTCTCGCCGACTCCGGTAACCCCGATCTGCCGAAGATCACGGCAGAGCAGTTGCTGACGAAGATAGCCGCGTCCGACACCCAGACGGTCTCGGGCTCGGTCAAGATCACCACAGACCTCGGACTGCCGTCCTTCCTCGGCGGCGCCACCGGCGGCGGCAGCCCCTTCGGCGGTGCGGGCGGGGACGACAGCGGCAAGGGCCGCAAGGGCAGCGGTTCCGCCGCCGACCCCAAGGCGCAGCTCACCCAGCTGCTGGCCGGCAGCCACACGCTGCACATCGCGGCCGACGGACCGGACAAGCAGCGCGTCTCGATCATCGAGAAGGCCGCCGAGTACAGCGTCATCCACAACGGTGACCAGGTCTGGGCGTACGACAGTTCGTCCAACCAGGCGTACCACTCGACGCTGCCGAAGTCCGCGGGCAAGGCCGGCACCGATCACGCCAAGCAGCTGCCCGACGACTTCCCGAGCACCCCGCAGGCCGCGGCCCAGCAGGCGCTCAAGGCGGCGGGCCCCCACACGTCCGTCTCCGTCGACGGCACGGCGAAGGTCGCCGGGCGCAACGCCTACCAGCTTCTCGTCCAGCCCAAGGGCGGCGACTCCACGGTCGGCACGATCCGTGTCGCGGTGGACGCGTCGACCGGGGTGCCGCTGAAGTTCACGCTGACGCCGAAGACCGGTGGCAAGGCCGCGATCGACATCGGCTTCACCAAGGTGGACTTCGGCAAGCCCGAGGCCGGCACCTTCCAGTTCACCCCGCCCAAGGGCGCCAAGGTGACGGAGGACAAGGCCGACGGGGCCGCGCTGAACGACAAGCGGGCGGGCAAGGACGGCGCGTCCGCCCTCGAAGGCCTGAACGTCCTGGGCGCGGACTGGAATGCGGTCGCCGAGATCAAGGCGCCCAAGGGCGCCCTGCCCGGGTCCGACTCCGGATCGCAGTCCGGGCGCGGCCGGAACGACAAGAACGTGCAGGGGCTGATCGACAGCTTCGGCAAGCACGTCACCGGAAGGTTCGGTTCCGGCACGGTCTTCTCCACCCGGCTCGTCAACGCCCTGATCACCGACAACGGCACCGTGTACGTCGGTGCTGTCAACCAGGACGCTCTGCTCAAGGCCGCCAACGCGGCTGCCAAGTAAGCCCCTTCGTCCGCCCGGCCGTGTCACCGGCCGGGCGGGCTCTTGTCCTCCTGCAGAGGAAGTGCGATGGAAGAGCCGTCCGCCGGGACCGGTACCGGGAGGCCCGGGACCGCGGCCGATGCCGAGGCCGTGATCGAGACCCGTGGTCTGACGAAGCAGTACCGGGGGACGCTCGCCGTGGACGGCCTGGACCTCACGGTGCCGCGCGGCAGCGTCTTCGGCTTTCTCGGGCCCAACGGCTCGGGCAAGACGACCACCATCCGGATGCTGATGGGCCTGATCGAGCCGACGGCCGGGACGGCCGCGGTGCTGGGCCGCCCGATGCCGCGCGCCGGGCGCACGGTGCTCCCGAAGGTCGGCGCGCTGATCGAGGGACCGGCGCTCTACGGCTTTCTGTCCGGCCGCGACAACCTGGTGCGGTACGACTCCGCCGATCCCACGGCGGACCCCCGCACGCGCACCGCGCGGGTCGGGGACGCGCTCGACCGGGTCGGCCTGGCGGCCGCCGCGGGCAAGAAGGCGCGGGCGTACTCGCTCGGCATGAAGCAGCGGCTCGGCCTCGCGTCCGCGCTGCTGCAACCGCGCGAGCTGCTGGTGCTGGACGAGCCGACGAACGGCCTCGACCCGCAGGGAATGCGCGAGATCCGGTCCCTGATCAGGGAGTTGGCGGCAGACGGCACGACCGTGTTCCTCTCCTCGCATCTGCTCGACGAGATCGAGCAGGTGTGCTCGCACGTCGCCGTCATGGCACGCGGCCGGCTCATCACCCAGGGGACCGTCGCGGAACTGGCGGCCGGCACGCGCGGCCGGCTCGCCGTGACGACCCCCGATCCGGCGGACGCGGTACGGATTCTCAAGGAGCACGGCGTGACAGATCTGATCGTCCTGGACGACAAGGTCACCGGCGAGCTGCCGCCCGACCCGCCGGACGCCCCCGATCCGTCCGATCCGTCCGATCCGTCAGCGCCGTCCGAAGCGGCGGCACCGGCCGGACCGCTGGACCTCGCGGACCTCAACGCGGCCCTGGTGGCCGCCGGGGTGCGGGTCCGCGGCTTCGGGGTCGAACGGGCCTCGCTGGAGGACGCGTTCGTGGCACTGACCGGGGAGGGCTTCGATGTCGCGGGCTGAGGCCGGAACGGTCCCCGTCGTCCGCCCGCTGAGCAGCGCCCTCTGGTCGCTGGGGCTGTTCCGCAGCGAGCTGACGATCGTCTTCCGCCGCTGGCGGACCGTGGCGCTGCTGGCGGTGCTCGCCGGCGTGCCGCTGCTGGTCGGTATCGCGGTGAAGATCGAGACCCGCAACGGCGGTTCGGCCGGCAGAGGCGGCGGCGGGGGAGACGGCGCCGGTCCTGCGTTCATCTCGCAGGTCAGCAACAACGGCCTGTTCCTGAGCTTCGCCTCGCTCGCCGCGACCCTCCCGGTCTTCCTCCCGATGGCGGTCGGCGTGATCGCCGGTGACTCCGTCGCCGGCGAGGCGAACTCCGGCACGCTGCGCTATCTGCTGGTGGCCCCCGCCGGCCGGACCCGGCTGCTGCTCGCCAAGTTCACCGCCGTGGCCGCCTTCTGCGCGGTGGCGACGCTGGTCGTGGCGGGCGCGGCACTGGCGGTCGGCGCGGCGCTCTTCCCGCTGGGGGACGTGACGCTGCTGTCGGGCACGACCATCTCGTTCTCCGACGGCCTGGTGCGCGCCCTGATGATCGCGGCGCTGGTCGCGGCCTCGCTGGTGGGCGTCGCCGCGATCGGGCTGTTCATCTCGACCCTCACCAACAGCGGTATCGGCGCGATGGCGGCGACGGTGGGCCTGGTGATCACCGTGCAGATCGTGGACACGATCCCGCAGCTGCACGTCGTCCAGCCGTATCTCTTCCCGCACTACTGGCTGAGCTTCGCGGATGTCCTGCGGGCCCCGGTCTACTGGGACGACATCGTCAAGAATCTCGGTCTGCAGGCGCTGTACGCGGCGGTGTTCGGCTCCGCCGCGTGGGCGCGGTTCACCTCGCGGGACATCAGCGCGTGAACCTCGGCGCGTGAAGCGGGCCGCCCCGTGCGGCATCCGCTTCCCGCCGAAGCACCGTCATTCCGCGAAGAACTCCTTCGCCCGGCCGAGCGCCGCGGTGTCCTTCAGTACGTCGCCGGGCTCGCTGCCGTTGCCCGTCAGCACGCCGCCCCACTCCATCCTCAGGTAGTTCGCCGTCTTCTCCAGCGTGCCCGCGAGGGCGTCGGCGTCGGCGGGGTCCTGCCCCGCCAGGGCCGTGATGCCCCAGAGCTTCCGTCCGGCCATCCGGGGCTTGAAGTCCACGCCCGGTACGCGCATCCAGCCCGACCAGTGGTCGAGGTAGCGCTTGGTGGCGGTCGAGACGCTGTACCAGTAGAGCGGCGAGGCGATCACGAGGTCGGTCGCGCCGAGGGTGGCGTCCAGCAGGACCTTGCCGTGGCCGGTGGGCGCGGGGTAGCGGCCGTCGCCCTCGTGGCGCAGATCCTCGAAGTCCGACAGCGGCAGATCCGTCAGCCGCAGCCACTGCTGCTCGGCGCCGGGGGGCAGTTGCTCTGCGGCGTGCCGCGCCAGGAGCTCGGTGTTGCCGTCCGCGCGAGGGCTGCCGAGAAGGAAGAGGAACGTCCGCTGAGTGTGCATACGCATTTATTGCACGCGCATGTAATTCTCGTCAAGGCCGTTCGGTCGTAGCGCGTCGAGGCCGGTCGGGATGGGTCGGCGCGGAGGCGGAACGAGGCGGGAAGGGGTGAGGCGTTGGGCTGCGGCCCGCAGATGCTGTCATCTGCGGGCCGCTGAACGTGACCCTGCCGCTGAGTTGCGGTGGTCTTCGTGGCGACCCGGAGTCGGCGGACTGGACAGGTAGTGATCAATCGCCCGGGAGGCGCATCCATTCCTTCACATGCTAGTGGGATGTACCAGACATTTGTAACCAATCGCCATGTCGCTGACGACGGTATCCGGTTGATGGCCACTCGACTGGCTCAGCACGCCGAAGGTGCCGGAATCCGGTGGGAAGCGTCAGCGGGTTCGCCGGGCCGCCAGCGAGCGCAGCGCGTCGTACGCGCGCTGGATGAACGTGCTGTTCATGGCGGGAGCGGTGTATCGCCATCGCGTCACGGCCGGGCCGGAGCGCCGTCGGCCTCGGGAGAACCGCCGCCGGAACCGCCGTCGAGGGTGCGGGAGGGTGCCAGGGTGCCGGCGATCGCGGCGACGACCGCCGTGTGCTGCTGGTCCGCGAACCCGTCGTCGGGGTCGTCGGAGACGGCGGACGTGTCGCGTGGCGCCAGGCCGTCCTCGTGCTGGATGCCGGCCATCAGCTCCCAGGTCCCCGGATCGAGGTACGGCTCCTTCGGACAGCTGCCGACGATCATCAGCTCGCCCATCAGGTCCCACTCGCCGACCTCGGCCCAGATGTCGATCCAGGCCGGGAGCCACGCGGCGAGATAGTCGCCGATGTCGTCCGGGAGGTCCTCCGGCCGGCGGCCCCGGTCGGTCGCATGGAAGACCGTGTGCGTCATGCTGTAGCCGGTCATCCAGTCGATGAGCCAGGGTTCCGGAGTGTTCCCGAGCCAGGTGGCGCGGATCAACTCCTCCCGGTCGCCCGCCCGTCCGGTGCCTTCGAGGCCGGCGACGCGCACCGCGTTGGCGACGGCGAGGGCGCGGTTGGGATGGTGCTCCACGTTGCGCACCGACCGCAATCCGGTGACGTGCCGGAGCAGTTGCTGCATCGGCTCATGGCGGTAGCCGCCGCGGGCGAGGTGCGCGTACGTCTCCAGCGAGTCCGTCATGAGCGGGTAGCGCAGCAACCGCGCGTAGAGCGGGTCTCCCTCGCCGAACTGCCCCCAGGCGTGGAGGCGTCGGCGTCAGGAGCTTTTGCGTGCTTCGATGAGGAAACGAGTGGTATGAGCGACGAATGAACCGTCCGTCCGGATCTGCTCGTCCAGGGCCTTCAGCTCGGTCCGGTACTGCTCGACGGTGAAGCCCGGGACCATCCAGATGACCTTCCGGAGGAAGTAGATCACCGCGCCGATGTCGTGGAACTCGGTGCGCAGCGTCTCCATCCGCAGATCGAGGACCTCCAGCCCGGCGGCCTCGGCCGCGGTCCGGGCGTCGTCCGGATGCCGCCCGCGCTTTACCTCGGCGGGCAGCGGGCCCAGGAAGTACTCGACGAGCTCGAACACGCTCGCGGGGCCGACCTGCTGCGAGAAGTACGTTCCGCCGGGCCGCAGTACCCGCGCGATCTCGGTCCACCACGTGGTCACCGGATGGCGGCTCACCACCAGGTCGAACGCCGCGTCGCCGAACGGCAGCGGCGGCTCGTCCTCGTCGGCGACGACGACCGCCCCGAGCGGATGCAGCAGCGCGGTGGCCTTGGCGACGTTCGGCGGCCAGGACTCCGTGGCGACGGTCAGCGCCGGAAGCCGCGGCACCCCGGCGAGCACTTCTCCGCCCCCGGTCTGGATGTCCAGCGCCGCGGTGGACCGTGCCATCCGCTCGCCCATGGCCCGCGCGTAGCCCCAGGAGGGCCGTTCCTCGCTCGCCCGCCCGTCGAGCCAGGAGAAGTCCCAGCCGTCGACGGACACGGTCTCGGCCTCGGCCACCAGTTCCTCGAAGCTGCGCATCATGCCCCCAACCCTGGCATCGCGTCCCGGCCCGGGCCAGCGGATTTCCGGGGGCGCAGGGCGGCTTACGCCGGGGCTGTTGCCTTCGCGGCCATCGCCGTCGCGGCGTCGCGGGCCGCGGTGCGGGTGCGGTGGGCGTTGTGTAGGGCGTCCCAGGTGAGGAGGGCGAGGGCACCCCAGACGAGGGCGAACCCGGCCCAGCGCTCGGGGGGCATGGCCTCGTGGAAGTAGACCAGCCCGAGGAGGAACTGGAAGACCGGAGCGAGGTACTGCAGCAGCCCGATGGTGCTGAGCGGGAGGCGGATGGCGGCGGCGCCGAAGGCGATGAGGGGGCCGGCGGTGACGAGGCCGCAGGCCATGAGAAGAGCGGCGTGGCCGGGGCCCTCGCCGGTGAAAGTGGCGTTGCCCTGGGCGCCGAGGAAGATCAGATAGCCGAGCGCGGGCAGGAACTGCACGGAGGTCTCGGCGGCCAGCGACTCCAGCCCGCCCATGCCGACCTTCTTCTTGATGAAGCCGTAGGTGGCGAACGAGAAGGCGAGGGTGAGGGCGATCCACGGCAGCCGCCCGTACCCGATGGCCAGGACGAGGACGGCGGCGACGCCGATGCCGACCGCGGTCCACTGCAGCGGCCGCAGCCGTTCGCGCAGCACCAGGACGCCGATGGCGATGGTGACCAGCGGATTGATGAAGTAGCCGAGCGAGGTCTCGACGACATGGCCGGAGTTGACGCCCCAGATGTACAGGCCCCAGTTGACGGAGACCACGGTGGCGGCGACCGCGAGCAGGCCGAGCCGTTTGGGCTGCCGCAGCAGCTCGGGTATCCAGGCCCAGCGGCGCATGACCAGCAGGATCACCGCGACGACGGCGAGCGACCAGACCATCCGGTGGGCGAGGATCTCCAGCGCTCCGGCGGGCTTGAGGAGCGGCCAGAAGAGCGGGAAGGTGCCCCAGAGCCCGTAGGCGCCGAATCCGTACGCAAGGCCCGCGCGGTGCTCGTTCACTGGTGGCGACAACGGATGCTCCTCGGGCAGATGCCAATGCTCGAAGGTAGCGCCGTCGAGCCCCACCTGTCATGGCCGTCTTGCTTAACGGTCATGACAGGTGGGGCTTAACGGATGCCGGACCAGGATCCGCAGGTCGGAGCGGTAGGGCCGGCGGGCGGGTCAGACCTTCAGTGCCTCGGCGAGCGTCACCGTGAACGGGGTGGTCGGGCGGCCGATCAGCCGGGCCAGGTCGCCGGTGGCGATGGCGAGCCGGCCGCGCGCGATCGCGTCGTCCACGTCGGCGAAGATCTCGGCGAAGTCCGCGGGCATGCCCGTGCCGGTCAGCAGCGCGCGGAAGTCCTCGGTGGGCAGGTCGGTGTAGACGACCTCCTTGCCGGAGTGCTTCGCCACTTCGGCGGCGTACTCGCCCAGCGTCCAGGCGGTGTCGCCGCTCAGCTCGTAGGCGGTGTTCTCGTGGCCGTCCCCGGCCAGCACGACAGCGGCCGCGGCGGCGTAGTCCTGGCGGGCCGCGCTGGCGACCCGGCCCTCGCGGGCGCTGCCGACGACGGCGCCGTGCTCCAGCACCGTGGCGAGCCGGCTCGTGTAGTTCTCGGTGTACCAACCGTTGCGCAGGAACGTGTACGGCAGCCCGGACGCGAGGATCAGCTGCTCCGTCTCACGGTGGGCGGAGGCGAGCAGGAAGTCCGCCTCGGGCCCGCCGAGTATGCCGGTGTAGGCGAGCCGGGCCACCCCGGCCTCCTTGGCGGCATCGATCACCGCGGTGTGCTGCGCCACCCGGCCGTGCAGATCGTTGCTGGAGATCAGCAGCACCGTGTCACCGGGGTGGAGGGCGGCCTTGAGCGTCTCCGGGCTGCTGTAGTCGGCGATCCGCAGCTCCACGCCGCGGGCGGCGAGGTCGGCGGCCTTGTCCGCGTCGCGCACCACGGCGGCGATGCGGTCGGCGGGCACGCGCTCCAGCAGCTCGTCGATGACGAGGCGGCCGAGCTGTCCGGTGGCTCCGGTGACAACGATGCTCATGGTGAGTGCTCCCTGTAGTAACGACGTGGCCGGTGACTGCGCCGGACCGGCTGATGCACTCACCCTAGGACCTGCACTAACCAATCGAAAGTACCCACTTTGAGGTAAGGTACTGGTATGAGCGTAAGTATCGAGCCCAGTGCACTGGAGCAGCTGGTCGCCAGTGGGCCCCCACGGGACGTTCCCGACGTCTTCTCGGCGGACTGCCCCTCGCGGGTGGTCCTGGAGCACGTCACCAGCCGCTGGGGCGTGCTCGTCCTCGCCGCGCTGATCGACGGGACGCACCGGTTCAGCGCCCTGCGCCGGCAGGTCGGCGGGGTGAGCGAGAAGATGCTCGCCCAGACGCTCCAGGCGCTGGAGCGTGACGGCTTCGTGCACCGCGAGGCGTACCCCGTGATCCCGCCGCGCGTCGAGTACTCCCTCACCCCGCTCGGTGAGGGCGCCGCGCGGCGCGTCTGGGAGCTCGCCTGCTGGATCGGCGGCTCACTGCCGGACGTGTTCGAGGCGCGCGCGACGTACGACGCCGCGCGCTGAACGGACCGGACCGCGAAAGGACGCCGACGAACCGGACCGCGAACGACCCCTGAACGCACCGGATCGCTGAACGCACCGGACCGCTGAACGGCGATGCCCGCCGGGGGAGTTGTCGAACTCCCCGGGCGGGCATCCGCGTGGACCGCTCCGTCGATGTGCCGGTGTGGCGATGTGCCGCTGTGCGGTGGTGTGCCGGTCGTCAGCCGACGACCGTCCAGGTGTCCTGGCCGGCGAGCAGTGCGGCGAGGTCGCCCTTGCCCTTCTCCTCGACGGCGCGTTCCAGCTGGTCGGACATGTCGGCGTCGTAGACCGGCCGTTCGACGCTGCGTAGCACCCCGATGGGGGTGTGGTGCAGCGTGTCCGGGTCGGCGAGGCGGGACA
>NZ_JAPVLS010000149.1:0-12783 GCF_027158125.1 Streptomyces sp. H39-C1 | reverse complement strand
CCCACCGCATGTACCGCCCCGCGTCAGCGAACCAAACCACCACACCCACCGCTACCAGCACAAAGACCAGCATCTGACGTGCCGTCACTGACACCACCCCACTGACACCAAAGCGGCACATCGCAGCCAAAATCTTCGGCGGCAGCACGATCGCCGTCATCGTCCGCTCTCTCGCGCTGCTCCTGGGCGGCCTGCTGGGCATCGTCGCGACGCTGCTACTCGGAGGCGGCGCCGGAATCCACCTGTCCCCGACGGAACCGATGTAGGTGAGCGAGTGTTCCTCAGACTCCAAGAACGCCAGTCCGTAGCCGTCGGGTCGAGTACCGAGCCGCCAATACCGACGGCACACCGCGACGCTGGACCAGGGTGTGATGTACGCGTTCTGGCCGCAGGACGACGGGTGGAAGGACTACCTCCCGAACAACACCTGGAACCCGGGCGGGGAAGAGATCGTCACGGAGGGACCATCCCCGCGTGCGCGGGGAGCAGTGGTCAGAGGTTGGCGGAGACGTCCCACATGCGGGGCCATCCCCGCGCCCGCGGGGATGGTCCCGCTGAGTACCACGGCATAATGCCCTCCGGCCCCTGCTCCCCGCGCCCGCGGGGATGGTCCCCCGCGCAACGGCCGCCCGTACCGGGCCCTGTGCTGCTCCCCGCGCCCGCGGGGATGCTCCCAGCCGGTTCGTCTGGTGGCTGCGGTTCATTCTCTACTCCCTGCGCCCGCGGGGATGGTCCCCTGGACCGCTGGACGACGATCCTGGAGGACCTCTGCTCCCCGCGCCCGCGGGGATGGTCCCGCATCCACCAGTCGCTCGGCTCCAGGTCGGTGCTGCGCGTAGAACACCTGCCAGATCGACAGCGGCAGCTGCTCGGCGTACCGGACCGGATGACGTCGACCGCCGCCAGAAACTCCACCGTCTGCGGCCGCGGTCGCAGACGGTGGATAACCCCGCGGGCGGTGATCCGGCATGTGGGGCTCCCCGGGACGGCGCTGGGTGGGAGGGATGCCGTGGCGTCCTTCCCTGTCAGATTGCCGTGTCGGGCCGGGTGGGCGGCAGACGCCGGGCCGGGCGCTTGGGCGCGCTTTTGGGCTGGGGGCGCTTGTGGGTACCGGAGCGGGTGATGTCCAGGGCGAAGAACGACGTCAGCGGTGATCCGGTATTCCAGAAACCCAGGAGATCGAGATCGATAAGGACCAGGGCGTGTTTGGCGGCGAAGTCCCGGCCGGGCTTGGTGAAAGGGCACGTCGCGACGAACACCGGGATGTCGGCGTGATGCTCGGCGCGGGCGGTGCCGTTGAACGTCTGAATGTCCCGGCTGCCCACCGACCGGTGCGGGGCGTAGCGCTTGCACTGGATGACGAGCTTGCGGCCGTCGGGCAGGGAGGCGATGACGTCGGCTCCCAGGTCCCCCGCTCCCCCGACGCGCACGACGTCGGTGCAGCCGTCGCGGCGGCACAGATCCGCGACGTACTCCTCGAACTCCCGGTCGTTCATCGCCAGGACCGACTCCATGGTCCGGCGGGCGTCCAGGCGGGCTTGCTCGGCCAGGCGCAGTTGCTCGGCACGCGCCTCACCCCGGCCCACCCGCGCCCGCCCCACAAGGACCACCACTGCCCCGACCGCGACCAAGCCCACTAACACCAGCAGTAGTTCCATGGCTCTGCCCCTCCCCCGGTCCTCGTAGCCGAGTGTGAGCGGCGGGGCAGAACCTGGGAAGAGCGCCTCGTCAACCGCGAAGACGGCCGGCGCGCTGGCTGAGGTACTGCAGCATCCCGCCGCAAAGCATCATGAGCATGCTGCAAGCGAAGGCTGCGTTGAGGGCCACGAGGTCGTGCACCCTGCCGGCGTACCGGGCCAGCAACATCCCAGCGCCAGACACCACGGCTCCACTCCCCCATAGCCGCGGCCGCAAAATGGATCCCCGTAGCCACGGCATGATTCGGCTGGTCGTGAGGGCCAGGACACCGGCCCCGGCGTAGAGCAACACGACAACTACCGCGGTCAGAGAAATGACGTGCAACATCGAACCCCCCTTGTCCTAATGATCTTGGCATCGCCAGCGGTGAACAACCAGACCCAGGCCCTCCTCCGTCATCGAAGCCGAGTGTGAGCGGCATGGCAGCAGCACGGTAAGGCCGCATGGATCGTCTCAACCGGTCCCGGGGTGCTGACGGCGTTAGCACCCCGGGATGAGAAGGGTTGTGGCTAGTCGCCAGTACCCGAAGGTGCGGCGGGGAGCGGGCCGAGATCCCAGGCGTTCCGTGTCTGACCTGGGAGTGTTGCAGACGCTGTGGGTGCCCCGTTCTGGGAGTGGCTGGTGAACCAGGACAGGCCTCCGATGTCCAATTGGTGGCGGGCTCGGGTGACCGCTACGTAGGCCAGGCGCGCTTCGGTGGTGGTGATGCGGCCAGGCCGGCCGAGGGCGTCGGATTCCGGGGCCGGAAAGTCCTCACCGATACGGACCGTGGACCACTCGCGACCCTTGGCCTTGTGGACGGTGGACACAGTGACATCACTGCTCTCCTCGGAGCCGAGTTGTTCCACTGCGGCGAGAACGGTCTCGGTGCCGATCTCATCGATCAGCGCCACCCAGGGGTAGAGGTCGGCGCCGGCCGGGTCGTTCTCCGCGTACTCCTGAAGATCACCCCAGGTCTTGAACAGGTACAGGTCGGGGTGGCGTGCCTTCTTTCCCTGCTTGAGGTCTTCAGCGGCGATGGCCAGTTTGCGCAGGTCGTTGCCGCCGCCTGCCATGGCCACACGCCGCCCGGCCTCCATCTGGTGCATCACCTCCGCCATGGCGCCCCCGTTGGTTCGGCACAAGATGGCGTCCGGGGTGTAGGTCTTCTCCAAGCGGGTCGCGATGGCGGGATTGCCCCGCAGGCGTAGCGGTGAGCGGGTCAGGGCGAGCCAGTCATTGGCGTGCTCGGCCAGGGCGGGGCCGAAGCGGAAGGACTGGCTGAGGGTGAGGTGGGTGCCGGTGAAGTTCGTCATGATGTCGCGGGCGCCGCGCCAGGTGTAGATCTGTTGGGCGGAGTCGCCGACCAGGATGAGCTGGGCGTGGTCTCGCTGTCGTAGGAGGACGTCCTCGAGGGCGGGGTTGGTGTCTTGGGCCTCGTCGAGCATCACGTAGTCGTAGTTCAGGTGTGGGTCGGTCAGTTGCCAGACCTTCAGGTAGTGGTCGTGGTCGACCGGTAGTTTGTCGCCTTCCGGGATCCGCACGTCGTTCCAGGCGCGCTGGGCGAAGGGCAGGACCGTGCTGGCCAGGACGCGGTGGATCTGCGGGTCTTCTGCTCCGCGCTGGATGGGGACGTGCTGCTCGGCCAGTTCGCGGTCGGCTGAGTGGCAGTAGCGGAGCACGGTCTCTTTGATGACGTAGGCCAGGTTGTTGGTTTCGAAGATCTTGTCCCCGACGGTGAGACTGTGGCGCAGGCCTAGGGTTTCCGCGGTCTTCCAGGCCGGGATGCGCGTCCTGCCGAAGCGGTGCTTGTAGCGGAAGCCCACTGTCCCGAAGGCCAGGCCGTGGCCGGTGCTGCACTTCACCCGGGAGGGAAAGCGCCGCTCCGCCTCGAGCTTGATGGCCCGGTTGAACGCCAGGTACAGGCCGCGCTGGACGGTGTCGTGGTCGGCGAGCATCTCCAGGGTCGCGGTCTTGCCCGTGCCAGCCCCGGCCTGCAACACCATGTGATGCCGTCCTTCGAAGCAGCTGATCGCTGCGCTCTGCTCGGGGGTAGGGGCCAGCGTCGTCATGCTCTCTCCTGACGGATAGCGCGCTGCGGTCATGGGCGGCCGCAGTCGGCACAGGTTGTGCACCCGGCAGCGTCGCACCCGCCACTGACAGAGGGTCACCGGAAAATCGCACAGCGGGACTGATGTGCGAGTTGACGGCGGACTCAACGGCCTTGATCACGCAGGAGTAGGCGGCACTGGGGCGGACCTGATTCCGGAGGGCGTCGGTCGGGCAGTCGCTACCAGTAGTTGCGGCGGGGTGGCGGCATCGAGCTGTGGACGAGGCGGATCAGAGAGCAAGGCACCCAACTTGGCGCTCAAACGCCTGCGTTGGGAAAGCGTTCCCCACGTCGCGGTAAGTGCCTGTTTTCGATCCTCGGTTTTGAGCAGCTTTGAGTCCTAGGCTGGTCGGTGTCCGAGGACGCTGGGCAGGCCGAAGAGCGGGTGTGTGAGGGCTGCGGCAAACGGCTGAGGTTGGAAGCACGGCCCGAGACCGTGTACTGCTCGGCGGCATGTCGTTCCAGGCAGTGGCGCCGAGAGCGCAGGTTGCGCAAGCGGGTCGCTGCGGAGCTGAGCGGTGTCGGCCGGGCCGAGTGCCCCGAGTGTGGAGCCGCTTGGGTGGCGGGGGTGGATCGGCGTTCGAACGCCGTCTACTGCTCGCGGCGATGCGTCGTAAGGGCTTGGCGGGCCCGAAAGGAAACGTTCGGCGAACGGTCACAGTGACCGCAACGCGAACGCATCCGAATCGTCCCTTCGATCAGATTCCGTTCACTTCCGGTCATTCGTTGTGATCTTAGGATATTCAGTCTGACTCTCGGTTTCAGGAAGCGGGCCGTGTCCCGTCACGGTCAATTGCCGTGCTCGGCCCGCGGGTTGGTGGTGAACCATGCCCGAAGAGATCCAGATCGCCGACAAGGTCGGCAGCGTCAGTGCGAATCGGTATGCCGAGATCGTGGCTGAGCTGCGGAAACTAGTGGAGACCGCCAGCCGTATCCAGTTCACGATCGGTGATCACGCGCTGGAGGTCGAGCCGATGCGTGAGTCCGGCGGCCAAGAGCGAGGGGAGGAGTTGTTCACGGTCAAGGACTCGCTGTTCCGTCTGGCCGAGGACATTGGAGTGTCGTACTCCACGGTGAAAGAGACCCGTTGGACCGCGTCGAGGTGGCCGAAGGATCGTCGGGTCTCAGGGGTGTCCTTCACCGTTCACAAGATCCTTGCGTCGGTCGCCGACGAGGAGGAGCGGTTCGCCGCGGTTCTCACCCCACCCGACGGCAAGTCCCGGTGGACGCCGGACGACGCCAAGCGCCGAACCGGCCGGCAGGTTGAGAACCCGGTCACTCCGCAGGAAAAGGTCAGCGCGATTCACACCCTGGCCCGGGACGAAGAGGTCGCCGCCACCGTCACCAGCGACCTGCTGCGACGCCCGACGGTGGTCGCGCAAGTCAAGCAGGAGGACAAGGTTCGGGTCGTCGAGGAACTGACCCGCGACGAGACCGTCGCTGCGAAGGTGACCACCGGTCTGCTGCGGCGCCCGGATGTCGCTTTCCGCGCGATGTCGGACGATACCGCCCGCCACCAGGTCAACCACGCCCAGGTCGAGCGGGGCCGCCAGGCCCGCGAGCACTTCGATCAGACCAACCCCGTCGCACCGGCGATCCGCAGCATCGACCGGTCGGTGGAGTTCTTGGACCTGGTCACCGCCTGCCATGCGTTCGTCGCGGCCGCCGGCCGGGTCGTCCCGGGCATGCGGGATCGCCAGCTGGGCGACGACGAGCGCACGGTCGTCCACGAGAACGTCGCCCGTGTTCGGGCAACGCTGGACTGGATCGAGACGGCCGTGGACACCGGGAAGGTCGACGTCGACGGCGAGCTGGCCCGGCTCCTGCAGGGCGACTAGCCGATGCCACGCGCCCGCGAGCGCAGATCGCCGGCGGCCCAGCGACACGCCGACACTGTCCGGTTCGTACTCTTCGAAGCCCGGCCGGCCGGACTGACCTTCATCCAGCTGGTCAGATCCAGCGAACTATCGCGCCACCAGACCCGATCGGGCCTGGCTTGCCTGCGGGATACCATCACCGAACGCAGCTGGCCACCGCTGATCTGGACCCTGAAGGACGGCTACAAGTTCTGCGCCGACCCCGCCGAGCTCCAGGCATACGAGGTCGCGATCATCCGCGGCAAGCTCACCGAAATCCGCCGCTTCATCACCGCGACCGTCGCCCCGCACGCCGCCCTGCAACCGAAGGGGCGATGGATCAAGCACCTGAACACCCAGCTCAACTCCGTCGAGTCCACGCTCGACGTGATCGCCGACTTCACTGACGCCTGACGGGTGGGACCGGCCGCGAAGCGGCCGGTCCCACCCGTCATCGAGGGAGGAGAGGCTTGCCGCGGCGACGCTGTTATCCCTCGGACACCTGGGACGATGAGTGGGCGCTGATCGCGCCTCTGCTGCCGACGCCGGCCTGTGACACCTGGACCGGCGGCCGCCCGGAGAAGCATCCCCGCCGGGAGATCGTGGACGCGATCCGCTATGTCGTGGACACCGGCTGCAAGTGGCGGGCCCTGCCCAAAGACTTCCCGCCCTGGCGCACGTGTTACGGGTTCATGGCCCGCTGGGCAGCCGCCGGCGTCATTGGACAGATCCGTGACCAGCTCCGCAAGCGCATCCGCCGTGAGATGGGCCGGGCGCCCGGAGCGGTAGCCACCGTCATCGACTCCCAATCGATCAAGGCCGCCGAAACCGTCGGCAAGGACTCCCGCGGCTACGACGCCGGCAAGAAAATCAACGGACGCAAGCGGCACCTGGTCGTGGACACCAAGGGCCTGCCGCTGTTCGTGATGGTCACCGCGGCCGACATGACCGACCACAACGCGGCCAAGGAAGTGCTCTTCCGGTTGCGGCTGATGCACCCCGAGATCACCATCGTCTGGGCCGACTCCGCCTATGCCGGACAGCTCGTGACCTGGGCTAAGACCTACCTGAAACTGACGATCAAGACCGTCAGCCGCCCGAAAAACGTGCCGGGGTTCGTCGTCCTGCCCCGGCGCTGGGTCGTCGAACGCTCACACGCTTGGGTCATGCACGCCCGCCGGCACGCACGCGACTACGAACGACTCGTCCAGCACTTCCTGTTGACTGAACTAACTTGGGAGTTTTCCCAGTTCAGGCGCGGTATGGAGGATGCTGCTGCTAGCTTCCGGGCATGCCTGAGAACGAGGGGGCCGAGCGTGATCTGTCTGCTCTGGAGCTGCCGCATTGGGGCCACTTACGAGAGACCGGTGATCCCTGGGATCCGTACCAGCTGATCGACAGGCACGGGCAGGTCTGCGCGGAGGTCCAGGCGTTCTTCAAGGACCTCCAGGCCGCAGGCCGCGAAGACACGACCCTGCGCTCCTACGCGCTGGACCTGCTGCGCTGGCTGCGATTCCTCTGGATGCTCGACATCAGGTGGGACCGGGCGACCAGCGTCGAGGCGAGGGACTTCATGCGCTGGATGCTGCTGGCCGACAAGCCCGTGCGCGTGCACTGGCGCCTCCAGCTCCGACCACAGACGGCAGCACCGAAGGGGCCTGGCGTCGCGAGGCCGGCACCGGGGACACCGAATCCTGTGACGGGCAAGTCGTCGCCAGGCGTCAAGTACGCGGCGACGACGAGGGCTCACTGCGAAACGGTCATGCGGACCTTCTACGACTTCCACCTCCGTGAGGGCACCGGACCGATCATCAACCCGTTCCCCCTGGACCGCTCCCGCCAAGCCGGCCGGGCCAACGTCCACCACAATCCGATGGAACGGTTCAAGCACGAGCGGACCGGCCGCTACCGGCCCAAGGTCGCGAAGCGGATCCCGCGACGGATCCCGGACGAGATGTTCAACGCGATCTTCGCCGCGCTGAAGTACAACCGGGACCGCGCGATGCTCGCCTTCTGGGTCTCCACGGGCGTACGCGCGGAAGAGCTGCTGACCAGCACGAACCGCGACGCCCTGCCCGGCGAGCAGGTCATCGGCGTGATCCGCAAGGGAACCCGCGACTACCAGCGGGTGCCGGCCTCGCCGGACGCGTTTGTTTGGCTACGGCTCGCCCAGGAGGAAGCCTGGCGCCGCGGGGTGCCGCGGGGACGCAACGCCCCGCTCTGGTGGACGCTCCGGCGCCCGTGGAGACCGCTGGAGTACCCGGCGGCCAGGGCGATGTTCATCCGCGTCCAGGAGCTCCTCGGGTCGAACTGGTCCCTGCACGATCTCCGCCACACGGCGACCTACCGCATGACCAGTGATCCCCTCGTCCGCCTCACCGACGTGCAGTGGGTCCTCGCCCACAAGCAGCTGACCACCCTTCAGATCTACCTCACCCCCGACTCCGACGAGATCGTCGGGCACATGCTCGCCCACCACGCCCGTCAGGAGAAGAAGGCCACCAAGCAGCCGCGCCCACCGCTGCCCGCCCCCGGCTACGACCCCGCTTCGCTGGACGTCCTGTTCGGAAGGCCCAACTCGTGACCACCGTCGAGCACAGCCCGCCAGTTCTGAAGACCGCGGAACGAGGACGATTCGGGGAAGCACAATCGGCGCTGAGAGAGAAGTTCCCCGCTCGGACTCCGGTCGCCTCCTGGTCAGCCACCCAGGCGCCCAGGGACGAGGTCGTGCACCGCTTGGCACAGCACCCCTTCACCGCGCAGAACGAGGCCACGACGAGGTCCCGGTGTCGCGGCGTCGGCTACGTACTGGCCTGGCTGGAGGCCCAATCCGGGGCCACCTGGCAGGAGCGCTGGACCTCTTCCGGGGCCGAGAGCCTGCCGAAGGAGGACTGGCTCGACCTGCCCCGGCAGTGGTTCACCCGAACGCAAGGAGTGGTCCTGCGCGACTCGCAGTTGTCGCCGGGGCTCCTGATGCTGATCTGCGGAGACGTCATCCGTCCCAAGTCGGCATGGCTCCTCAGCCGCACCTCGCAACACCTCGCACGGGCGATGGCATCGGTCCGCGACCCGGATGGCTTCGACCTGCTGAGTGCCCAAGCGGCCTCCGACAAGGTGCCGCCGGCCGTCTTGCGCATCGCCCGGCATCGGATCTCGGTCGTCCTCGCACGCAACGGCGGCTCCATCAGCGACATCACCGTCGGGGACTGCGTGGACCTCCTGGAGGCCCAGGGCGTCACCCACGCAGCGACCGGCGACCGGACCGCGTTCTACCGGCTGCTGCACAGGGCTGGTGTCTTCCCTCCGGACGCACCCTCAACAATCCGAGCCTTCACCGGCGGACAAGGCCAGCTCAGCGTCGCGGAGATGATCGACCGCTACGAGATCGCCTGCAAGCCGGTACGCGACCTGCTCGTGGACTACCTCCGCGAACGCCAGCCCGCCCTGGACTACACGTCTCTCTCGGCCGTCTCCCGTGTGCTGGGGGGTCTGTTCTGGAAGAACCTGGAAACCCACCACCCGGGCATCGACTCCCTTCGCCTGCCACCGGAGGTTGCCTCCGCCTGGAAGACGCGGCACCAGACGAAGACGACGACAACCCGCAGGCCCGATGGCAGCACGGTCTCGGTCACCAGTCCGCGGGAGAGCGCGCGATCGGATCTGACGACAGTGCGGGCGTTCTACCTCGACCTCGCGCAATGGGCCGCCGAGGACCCCGCGCGATGGGGCCCCTGGGCGGCCCCCAGCCCCGTCACCAGCTCGGAAGCCAACCAGAAGAAGCACCAGCGCCGCGTTAAGGCGAAGATGGACCAGCGCACACGGGAACGACTGCCCGTGCTTCCACTCCTCGTCAGCACCAGCCAACGCAACCGCCTCCAGGCCGCCGCGATCCTCGCGGCCGCACGACAGGCCGAGCCCGGCACCGTCTTCAGTGTCGACGGCCAGACGCTCTTCCGGCCGGTGCTGAAGTCCGCGTCCGGCGCCAAGATCTGGGCCCAGGAGCTTGAAGCGCCCAGGACCGCGGCCCGGGCCGCCCGGCGCGACCTCACCCACGAGGACCATAAGGCGTTCTGGGCCTGGGCCGCGATCGAAGTCCTGCGTCACACCGGCATCCGGATCGAGGAACTGTGCGAGCTGAGCCACCACTCGCTCATCCAGTACCGGCTGCCGACCACCGGCGAGCTCGTCCCACTCCTGCAGATCGCTCCGTCGAAGACTGATCAAGAGCGCCTGATCCTGGTGACCCCCGAGCTGGCCGACGTCCTGAGCCGCATCATCATGCGGGTCCGCGACAGCAACGGAATCGTCGCATCGGTTGCCGCCTACGACCCCCACGAACGCGTCTGGAACCCGCCGATGCCGCTGCTGTTCCAGCATCGCATCGGCATCGAGAACCGGGCGATGCACCCGACCTGCCTCCGAAAGTACCTCGGTCAGGCCCTGGTCAGCGCAGGTCTGACCGACGCGAGCGGCGAGCCGCTGACCATGCAGCCGCACGACTTCCGAAGAATCTTCATCACGGACGCGGTGATGAACGGAATGCCGCCGCACATCGCGCAACTCGTCGCCGGCCATCGCGTGATCGACACGACCATGGGCTACCTCGCGGTCTACCCCCGTGAAGTCATCGAAGCGCACCGGGCCTTCATCGCCCGCCGCCGGGCCACCCGGCCCGGCGAGGAATACCGCACGCCCACCGATGCGGAATGGGACTCCTTCCTCGGCCACTTCGAGAAGCGCAAACTCTCCATCGGCACCTGCGGCCGGGCCTTCTCCACCCCTTGCGTTCATGAGCACGCCTGTTTGAGATGCGCCATGCTCAGGCCTGACCCCGCCGAGCGTCCCCGGCTCGTCGAGATCCGCGGCAACCTCATCGACCGCATCGCCGAAGCCAAGCGGGAAGGCTGGCTTGGCGAAGTCGAAGGCCTCGAAACCAGCCTCGCCGGAGCCGAGGACAAGCTCTCCCAGATGGACACCGCCACAGCCCGCACGGCCACCGCGGTCGATCTCGGGATGCCCACCTTCACCCAGATCGCTGGACGCGCCACCGACACCCGAAGGCGGCCGCCACCGTCCGCTCCATGAGCGACGCGTCAGAAGGGCACGTCCACGCCAGCTTCGCGGAGATAGGACAAAGCGCGGGACAAGCACTCGTGGGCGGTGGCTCCGTCGGCCCGCATCGGTTGGCTCAACGGGCCGCCACCAGCAGTGAACGTCCATGCGGGCTTCTGGTCCCGCAACCGCTCAGCGTCCACCCTGATCGCGGCGCCCACACCTTGCTCGCCCAACCACTCCAGGATGAGCAACACCGCGTCCTCGACGCCGCTGTCCTGATCGATCTTCGGCCACCGGCCTCGACTCATTGTCACCGGCACGACTGTACCGACGGCCCGGCAGTCGTAGGCGCCCAGCCGGCTCGCCATCAAGAGCGCCCGGTTGGCTGCCGGACGACCAGTCAGATCTTCCTAGGTCCGGACTCAGAGAAGCAACCCTCACATGCCGGTCGGGTGGGTGGAAAGCCAGTCAGGATGTGCTGCCTTGAGGGCGTCCCTGACGCTGGTGCTTGGGGCGAATACATCCCCGCCTCCGTCATAGGGGTGGTAGAGCCAGCGAAGATCGAGCGGGGCCAGGGTGACTCCTGCGATCACATCGTCAGCTACCAGCCGCAGAAGGGGGTCCAAGGCATGCCTGCTGCGGGGGTGGAGGCTGATGTATTCATGCTGGTAGAGGATGTCATCAGGGAAATCATCGTCGTGGACATGGCTGCCCCAGTGCCGCGCGTCCGGATCAACTTGCCGGAGCTGGGGCATGCGCACGGTGGGTTCCGCGTCTCCGTTCCATTCGCGGGTCACCACATACAGCTCGGCTTCGTTCGGCCCCAGCTCGTCCAACAGGGTGTTATGCCGATCGAGCATGACTGCGTACTCGGCGTCGCTGTCGGGGTACCGCTTGGACTCAGGGAGGCTATGAAAGCGCACCCATCGGTCGGGATAGGCATAGCGCATCTGAAGATCGCCCGGTGGAGCAGGCCATCGCTGTTCCCATAGGGCCGACAGGGCTTCCAGGCTCAGGTCCTGTCGGGGAAGAATCTCGCTCATCGCTCCATGATCGAGCATGCGGCAGACTCCGACGGCCGAATACACCACCGTCAACGAGGGGCAGCAGCGACCCGCAGCCGCTGGTTGGTCGCTAGTTCAGAGAATCGGAATCACTGATCACCTGGGCGGCGATCACGCTGATGACCAGGCGAATCACCCGCCGAAGCTCTCGCAGAAGTGGTCAACCGGCATCTGTTGAAGCGCAGCGGGACTGAGCCTTTTGGCGGTGGTCCCCACCACCGCCACCCAGAGACCGCTGGGGCTCTTGGTCTGGATTACATCCTCCCACCACCTCCGGAAGGCGGTGCCCCGGTTTCGCCACCTGGGCGAGTTTTCCTCGTCGGTCTGTTTGACGTCAGCAGGGGTCTTGCGGTGGGAGCGAGAGGCGAATAAGACGCCGCAGCGGGTCCACTTCAGAGATCTGCACGGCCATCTCGTCACCGACCCGGAGAGCCTGCTCGCTGCCCTGCTGGGACAACTCGGAGTTGTGGACCAGGCCGTCCATCCCCTCGTCAACGCCCACGAACACGCCGAACGGGACCACCCGCGTTACGCGCCCGGAAAAAACAGAGCCCACCCGGCCGGTCCATGCCAGCCAGGGGTTCGGCTGCTGGGCGATCAGGGACAGGGTGACTTGCCCGCGCATCTCGGCGTCGACGCCGAGGACCTGTCCGGTCACCCGTTGACCCACCGTCACAGCCTCTCCGCAGGAGGAGAGCCACTTCCACGACACCTCGGACGGCGGAATGTGACCCATCGAAGGCTCGGGTGCTCCGTCGAGATTGACAAGAACACCGAACTGATGGATCGAGGCAACCTCTCCCGAGCACGCGTCACCACGATGAAGCGTCGCCAAAAAGTCCTTGACGCGGGGAGGAAGCGGATAGGTCACAACCGCGACCCTACGCTGCCCTTACCACCCAGGTCACGCTGTTCAACCGCACTCCTGGCACCTCCGCAATCTGGGCTCGATGCCCATCTGGAACGAGCGAGAGACATCAAAACTCGGCGCTGTGGATCGCCCGGCAGCCAGCAAGATGAC
>NZ_JAPVLS010000148.1:0-13292 GCF_027158125.1 Streptomyces sp. H39-C1 | reverse complement strand
CTTCGTATGAGTGCGGTTCGGTGACAGAACGCATGCTCATGCGGAGGCCGTCCGCCTGTCCGGTAAAGGCCCAGGTGAGTGATGGTGTCCTACTCGATGTTCGAGTCCGGACCATAAATAACAAGCTACAACAGCCGGCGCATCCAAAACGTCTCGGCTTCCTCAGCCCCATCGAGTTCGAGGAACAGCACTACACCAACCGAGCGACGACCGAACTAGCGAACCTGAACACCCGCCAACCCGTCCTGACCAGCTGATCATCACCTCCCGCACACCGGGGGAACCTCAGCCAGCTGCTGAAGCCATTCGCGGAGCAGCGCCATCTCGGCGTCTCGCAGAGATACCCCGGTGCCCGCAGCCGGGGACTTGGTGGTGAGCGCGGTTTCCAGTGCGGCGTCGAGGGCGAGTGCGCGCGAGGCCAGGTCCGACCCGGACGAGGCGGGCGGGTCCGTGGTGATCGAGGCGATGACGGTGTCCCGCAGCCGTGCCGAAGTGGTCAGGTCCCGCTCCGAGGGCTCTTCGCCGATCAGCGCCAGCGTGGCACCCGTTGTCGCCGCGTGGATGACGCGGGTCGCCTGCGCCACCGGAACCCGAAGGCGTCCGGCCTCGGCCGCCCGGCCCAGCAGTGTCACCAGCAGGGCGTGTGCCTCGTCCGCGGCCGGGGGCCGCCGCCCGGGCTGCAGTGTGCCGTACATGAGCATGTAGAACGCGGGGTGCCGCACTCCGAAGTCGACGTGCAGGTCCCAGCCGCGGTAGAGGTCGGCCACCGGGTCGTCGGGGGTCAGCGCCAGTGCCTCCCTTTTCTCGGCCAGGTACATCTCGAACCCGTAGGCGGCCAGCTCGGCCAGGAGTCCGGCCTTGTCGTCGAACATCCGGTACAGCGCTGGGGCCGTGATGCCTGCGGCCGCGGCGACAGCGCGCGTGGAGACCGCCTCGCTGCCGCCCTCTTCCAAAAGCTTGGCGGCCACCTGCAGCACCTGGCGCCGCGCGGCGCGTCGTCCCTCGTTCATGGAACAACGATATCTCATTTTGCGGATCACCGCCCTATCGGTGCTACTGTTTTAAGCGGAACGACGATCCAGGCTGGTGGTGGTCGGCGCCGGCCCGCGACACCCGGGCATGCGCCGCGCCCCGGCCGGGCCGTCGGCTCCACTCGTGGAGCCGTGCGGCCGACCGCCGCAGCGGGCACCGCGTCGACCGCCCGCGCCACCGAACACGCCGCCATCGCGGCAGGAGAGGAACACCCATGTCCGACATCTCGATCGTCATCGCATCGCATTCCGGCTACGGCCACACCGCCCAGATCGCCGCGGCCGTCGAAGACGGCGCGCGCTCCATCGCCGGGACACAGGTCCAGCGCGTGGACGTCGCCTCCCTCAGCGACGCCGACTGGGAACTGATGGACGCCGCAGACGCCATCATCTTCGGCACCCCCACTTACATGGGCACCGCATCCGGGGCGTTTCACGCCTTCGCCGAGGCCAGCAGCAAGCGGTGGATGACCCGCGCCTGGAGCGACAAGCTCGCGGCGGGATTCACCAACTCCGGCTCCATGAGCGGCGACAAGCTGCACACCCTGCAGTACCTCTCACTCCTGGCGGCCCAGCACGGAATGCTCTGGGTGAGCCTGAACCTCCTGCCGGGCTGGAACACCACCACATCCAGCCCCCAGGACGACAACCGACTCGGCTTCTACCTCGGCGCCGGCGCACAAAGCTTCAATGACACCCCCGCCGTCCACGACGCAGACCTGAACACCGCCCGCCACCTCGGCCGGCGAGTCGCCGAGCACACCCGCATCCACCGCGCCGGCCTGACCGCCGCAGCGCACTGACACTACGGTCAGCCAAAAAATACCTTTTAATATCTTTCAGGGGAGTGCGTCATGCAGCACCGGACACTGGGAAGCCAGGGCCTTGAGGTCTCGGCGATCGGCTACGGCGCGATGGGCCTGACCATGGCCTACGGACCCACCGACGAGGAGGCCGGTGTCGCCGCCCTCCGCCGCGCCCACGACCTGAGCGTCACCTTCTTCGACACCGCCGAGATGTACGGCTGGGGCACCGGATCCAACGAGATCCTGGTCGGCAAGGCGGTCAGGGACTTCCGCGACGACGTGGTCCTGGCCACCAAGTTCGGGGTCGACATGTCCATGGCTCCGGAGCAGATCGGCGAAGCTCTCAACAGCCGGCCCGACAACATCCGCAAGGTCGCCGACAACAGCCTGCGCTACCTCGGCGTGGATCACATCGACGTCTTCTACCAGCACCGCGTCGACCCCCAGGTGCCCATCGAGGAGGTCGCGGGCACCGTCAAGGAGCTGATCGACGCGGGCAAGGTGAAGTACTTCGGCCTCAGCGAGGCCGGACCCGAGACGATCCGCAAGGCGCACGCCGTGCAGCCGGTCTCCGTCCTGCAGACCGAGTACTCCCTGTTCGAACGGGACGCCGAGCAGCTCTTCCCCACCCTGGACGAACTCGGCGTCGGCTTCGTCGCCTACTCCCCCCTCGGCCGCGGCTTCATCACCGGCACCGCCAAGCCCGCCGACCAGTACGAAGCCACCGACATACGCACCGTCGACCCGCGCTGGCAGCCGGGCAACTTCGAGAAGAACGTCGAAGCCGTCGACCGGCTCGCCGAGCTCGCGGCGACCAAGGGTGCCACCGTCTCCCAGCTCGCCCTGGCCTGGCTTCTGACCCGGGGCGAGCACATCGTGCCCATCCCCGGCACCCGCAGCCAAAAGCGCATCGAGGAGAATACCGGCGCCGCCGACCTCACCCTCACCGACACCGACCTCAAGGCCATCGACGAGATCCTGCCTCAGGGCGGCTTCGGCGCCCGCTACGCCGGTGGGCACGTGCCCACCTGGATCTGATATCCACCTCGGGACAGATGCCACTCAGGTCGGCTCCGGTGACATCAGCGCAGGGCGGCGGGAGCGAGGCGGATGGTTTCGTGTGGGCGCGTTCGGATGCGTATGGGCATGGGCGTGTAGGCCGTTTTGACCGGCTCGACGGGGTGGGGCGCGGCTCGGGCCCCGGGCAGAGCGCAAACACGGGGCGCCCGCAGCACACCCCACCCACCATAAAGCCCCCCGCACTCCCGCACTCCCGCCCTTTCACCTGCAGCGTTCGGCTAGAGCGTCACCGAGACGCTTTAGCGTGACGCCTCCCGCCGGCGCCAGGCCCGCGTCCGGCACCGCGCAGAACAGAACCGCGCCGACCGCGGATGCTCCACCCCCACAGTCCAACACCGCCCACACACCGGGCACCGGGCCTGCTCACCCCGCTGCATCGCCACCACCCGCTGCCGAGCCCGCCCAAGCGCCCTCCACCGCCGTGACCTGCACCGACCCGAACAAAACACCGCCTCCGGCGCCATCGATACCGACAGCGGATCACCACACTCTCGGCAATACCGCCGGCCCCCACCCCGCCCACCATCCCGCGGCTTCACACCCCAGATCATCCAGCCGCACCACAACCCTGACCAGCCTTCAAAAACAGGCACTGATGGCGTCGAATACTCGTCGGTAGTTGGCGTCATCGCATTGCCGGTGTGTGGCTGCGCGGCGCGCGGCGGGTTCCTGGAGTGTGGCGCCTGACGGGGGCTCATGTTGAGGGGGACATGATGGTGCGTGTTCGTAAGGTCGTGGTGGTGGTTGGTGCTGATGTTCTGGCGGTGGCCTCGCCGCTGGTCTACACGCTGGGTCGGTGGAGGTGGGGAACATGGTGAGCGCGTCGGTCATCGCGGCCACCGCGGTCGCGGCGCTGGCGGTTCCGCTGGGGCCGGACCGCACCAGTGCGCCGTCGGAGGGTGAGGTGTCCGGGGAGGCCGTCGCGAAGGACACTGCACAGGCCAGGGCCGACGGGGGCGGGGAGGCGAACACGGGTGTGCGGCGCCGGCAGGGTGCGGGCGGCTCGGCGCGGGCCGAGCGCACCGGGGACGCGGTCGCCCGGGATCCGGGCAGCCTCGCCAACACCGCCGTCAGGTTGGCGGAGTCTCACTGTGTGTTGGCGCTGCCCGGAGGCTGGTCGGGGGTGTCGGGGATCAGGTGCGGCGGGCGGCCCAGACGGTGCGCTCGGTGCGCATCGTCAGGTCGTCGCGGCGCAGGATGCTGTTTGGGCTGTCGGTGTCGAGGAGCTGGTCGAGCGCGGTGAGATCCTCGGGGGAGAGTGTCTCGGCGACGGCGCTGCGGATGCGCTGCAGGCCGCCGAGGGCGTAGCGGCCGATCGCTTCGTTGCGGGAGCCCTCGATGTTCACGGTGATGGTGTGCTCGCCCTCGACGGTGAATCCGGCGTCGGTGAGCATCGGGCCCCAGTCGGCGCCGCGGTGGGGCATGCGCTCAGCCTGCATGCGGTCGGTCGCTGCGTGGACGCGTTCTTCCAGGCCGGGCCGGTCCGTAGGGGCGCTTGGGGGCAGGAAGCGGGGGAAGCCGGCGAGTTCGACGACGGCGAACAGACCGCCGGGAGTGAGCAGGTCGTGGACGGTGCGCAGTACGCGGTTGGGGCGGGCCATGTGGTGCATCGAGGCTGACGCCCACACCAGGTCCGGTGATCCGAGGTCGGGCCACCCGGCGGCGTCAAGGTCGGCCTGTACGGTGCGCACGCGCTTCTCCACTTCGCGTGCGCACGCTTTTGTGCGCAGGCGCTGAAGGTGCTCGGCTGAAGTATCGACGGCGGTGACGTGCGCATCGGGGAAGCGGTCGAGGAGGGCAAAGGTCCCCGCCCCGGTGCCGCAGCCCAGATCCATGATCTGGCGGGGGTCCGTTCTCAGCGGAAGCCATGCGGTGATGGAGGCGGTGTGCTCGGCGAGGACCTCGGCGTCCAGGTCAAGGATCTCTGCCTGGCCGCCGGTTCCGTGCTGCTGGTGGTGCCCGTGCGGAGCATCGTGGTGGGGGGTGTGCGGGTGTGCTTGGGTCATGCCTTCACCCTAGAAGGGCTATGCGCATGCGGCAAGCACGCTCCCACTCTGCGCAAGATGATGGTCAGGTCTGCTGCCTGGCGCGCAAGATGTCGCCGCTACCGGGGCTGCCGTGCGGACCGCGCCGTCATTCGGGAGTGTCCTGTGCCTCGCGGTCGGGGTCGTCGTTACGGTGACCGCGGCGGGCGTCCCGGTCGAAGATGCCCAGGATCTCGCAGGGCCCACCTTCGGCGCCGATGGCGTGCGGCATCATCGTGGGGAACTCGGCGGCCTGGTTGGTCTCGACGCGGAAGCGGCGGTGGCCGAGCATGAGAATCGCGGTGCCGGACAGGACGACGAGCCATTCGCGCCCCGGGTGGGCGCGCATACGCGCCGGGTTCTCGGGCGGCGGTTCGGTCATGCGCTGGCGCACCACACTCATGCCGGGGTCGCCCTTTACAAGCCAGCGCATCCGGCCGTGGGCTCCGTCGATCGTCGGGCTGGTGACGACATCGTCGGCGGCCGTCTCGACGAGCTGGTCGAGGGTGGTATCCAGGGCGCGGGCGAGGGTGACGAGCTGGTCCAGCGCGAGGCGGCGCTGACCGTTCTCGATGCGGCTGAGCGAGGACTGGCTGAGGTGCGCGCGGGTGGCCAGTTCCTCCAGGGACCAGCCCTGCGCCACCCGCAGAGCGCGGATGCGTTTGCGTACGAGGCTGTCTAGCTCTCCATCTTCTTGCGTCATAGGCAACAGTATATGCCCTTGATGCAAGGCTGGGTTAGCGTCGCGTGCAGAGGGACCGGAACATACGGGACCATGCGCGAAGGAAGGACAGGGCCATGACGGAGACGGCTTCCGTGTACGAGAGCGACACACTGCCTGGTGAGACGGTGGACGCCGTGGTGATCGGCGGCGGGGCCGCAGGGCTGAACGGTGCGCTGATACTTGCCCGCTCCCGCCGCTCCGTCGTCGTGATCGACAGCGGCACCCCGCGCAATGCGCCCGCCGCGGCGATGCACGGCTTCATCGTCCTGGACGGCACGCCGCCCTCCGAGATCCTCAGGCAGGGCCGGGAGCAGGTGCGCCAGTACGGCGGCCGCATCGTCTACGGCGAGGTGGCATCGGCCGAGCCCGCCGCCCCGTCACCCGACGGGGACCTGCGCTTCAGCGTCGTCCTGGCCGACGGCCGCATCCTGACGACCCGCCGGGTGCTGGTGGCCACCGGCCTGCGGGACGTGCTGCCCGATGTGCCCGGTCTGGCCGAGCGCTGGGGCCACAGCGTGGTCCACTGCCCCTACTGCCACGGCTGGGAGGTCCGCGACGAGCCCATCGGCATCCTCGCCACCGGCCCCGCATCCCTCCACCACGCCCTGCTGTTCCGGCAGTTGACCGACGACCTGATCTACTTCACCCACGGCACCGACCTGGATGAGGACGCCCGGGCGCGCTTCGCCGCCCGCGACATCCGCGTCATCGACACGCCCGTGCAGGAAGTCATCAGCCAAGAGGGCGGCATCGCGGGGGTCCGGCTGACCGACGGCGCATTCGTTAAGCGCCGCGTCCTCGCCGTCGCCACCCAGATGCAGGCCCGCACCGAGGGCCTGGACGCGCTGAAGCTGCCGATGGAGGACCTGCCCGACGACATGGGGCGGCGTTTCGCCTCCGCAATGGCGGGCACCACCGCGATTCCGGGCGTGTGGGTGGCCGGCAACGCCACCGATCTGAGCGCCCAGGTCGGCGCCTCCGCCGCAGCCGGGGCGCTGGCCGGCTCCCACATCAACGCCCTGCTGGCCACCGCGGACACCGATGCGGCCCTCGCCGCAGCGCAGGGCAGCACTGTCATCGCCTGACACCTCTACTTTCTCGGCTGAACCCGGCGCGGGAGCGCAGCCCTCGCTGCGCGCGGCGGCCGACCCCACCTGCACGGCGACCGGCACTGCTCCGGCGCTGACTTCGCATGCCCTTTTTGAGAGGAAACGATGACTACGAACCAGCCCGTCCCGGGGGCAGCCGAACACGCAAGAGACGATGGCACGCCGGAGGCGCGTCAGCTGCGCAGGATCCTCATCGCCGTCTCGATCGCGCTGATGGCCGTCATCGCGTCGGTGTCCGGACTGAACGTCGCGCAGACCCACATGGCCGTCGAATTCGGTGCCTCGCAGAGCACGATCCTGTGGATCATCAACATCTACACCCTCGCCCTGGCCGCGCTCCTGCTGCCACTCGGTGCGATCGGTGACCGCTTGGGCCGCAAGCCCATGCTGGTCGCCGGGCTCGGTGTCTTCGGCGCCGCGAACGTCGCAGCCAGCCTGGCCCCGACGGCGGAGATCATGCTCGCCGCGCGCGTGGCCAGCGGCGTCGGCGCAGCCATGATCATGCCGATTACGCTGGCCGTCATCACCTCCACCTTCCCCGAGGAGCAGCGCGGAAAGGCGATCGGCGTGTGGACCGGTGTCGCCGGGGGCGGCGGCATCCTGGGCATGTTCCTCTCCGCCCTCCTGGTCGACGTCGCCGACTGGCGCTGGCTGTTCGCCCTGCCGGTGGTCCTGGTCCTGGTGGCCCTGGCCATGACCCTGAAGTCGGTTCCCAACTCCCGCGAGAAGTCGCCCCATCGCTTCGACACCGTCGGCGCGCTGGCCTCCACCGTTGCCGTGGTCGGCCTCATCTTCGTCCTCCAGGAAGGCCCCGAGCACGGCTGGACCGCCCCCGCCACCTTGATCAGCCTCGCCATCGGCCTCGTCGCCTCCGTCGGCTTCGTGTCCTGGGAACTGCGCCGGCGCGACGCTTCACTGCTGGACGTGCGGCTGTTCCGTGAGCGGGGCCTGGCCAGAGGCTCGATTACGCTGCTGGTCGTCTTCGGCGTGCAGGCGGGTATCGCCGTGGTCCTCTTCCCTTTCTTCCAGGCCGTCCTGGGCTGGTCCGGTCTGTTGTCCACGGTCGCGATGATGCCCATGGCCGTCATGATGATGATGGCCTCCGGCCTGGCGCCCATGCTCGCCGCCCGCATCGGCGCCCGCTCGACCATGGCCGCCAGCATCGCGCTGGCCACCCTCGGCCTGGCGCTCATGGCCCTGTCCGTCTCCGTCGAGGGCGGATACCTGTCCATCCTGCCCGGCCTGCTTGCCATCGGCCTCGGCATGGGCCTCTCCATGACCCCGTCCACCGAGGCCATCACTGCCTCCCTGCCGCGTGGGAAGCAGGGCGTCGCCTCCGCGCTCAACGACGTCACCCGCGAGTTCGGCACCGCACTGGGTGTCGCCCTGCTCGGCGCGCTCGTGTCCGCCGGCTACCGCAACACCATCGACGACCGGCTCCACGGCATCGCCCAGGGGGCCGCGGACACCGCACGTGAAGGCATCGCCAACGCCGCCGAGATCGCACCCAGCACCGGCTCGAACGCACAGAGCCTGCTCCATGCCGCCCAGCATTCCTTCGTCGACGGCTGGCAGCAGGCCATGTGGGCAGGCGTCGCTGTCATGGGTGTGCTCTTCGTCTATGTCGCCCTGCCCGGCCCGAAGAACACCGCCACCGCCGTCAGGGACGAGACAGAAGCCACCGAGACCGGCCCCGCCCGCCAATCACAGAACAGCTAAGCGCACAGCAAGCAGACCGCTCGCGCTTCTGCGGGGTGTCCGGCACCATGCTCGCGGTACCGGACACCCCACGTGTCGATCAGGCCAAAAGGGCCATGGCCTGATCTTGAACAGCTGAAGCTCTGGTCAGGCGGTCAGCGCCTGCTGTCGCCGAGCGCGAGCAGGCTGGTCAGCTCGGCAATCGCGTCGGGAGACGGCTTGAAGTACCGGCGGACGTTCTCGGGCTTCTTGTGCCGGGACTTGGCCATGAGCATCAGCAGCGACGCGCCCTGCTCGCCGAGGTGAGTCAGGGAGGAATGGCGGTACTCGTGCAGGTCCCATCCAGTGCCTGGCCCCCGCAGCGCGGTGTGCTCGTCCAGCAGCGCGCGGGCCTGCCCGTAGGAGAGCCGGGCCAAGCCGGTGTCCGGGCACACGTCGCGTCGGCTCACTACCTTCCCCGGCCCGGGGCGGCGATGGGTGACGAACACCGGCCCGCGGGTGCGGCCCTTCAGTAGCCGCGGCAGCAGGCGGGCGGTGCCCGCGTCCCAGTAGACGGTCTCCAGCACGTAGTCCTCGCGGACCTGCCCCCGGCGGCGCGCCTTGGTCCGGGCGCCCTTGGCCTTGACCTGGCAGCGGCGCCCGGCAAGGTCCAGGTCCTCGATGTTCACGCCGAGGATCTCCTCCGCCCGCCCGGCGGTCTCGTACAGCATCCGCCACAGCGTTTTCTCCCGCAGGTGCACCTCCCGGCGGGCGACGAGGCGGTCGACCGCCATCTTCGAGCGGGCCGAGGTCTCGGAGTCCGGCACCGCCACCCGCTTCGCCCAGGCCGGGACCGCCGGACCCTCGTAGCCGCGCTCACGGCACCAGCCGAGCCAGGACATCACCGCCGCGCGGCGCGAGTTCCAGGTGTTGACCGCTGCGGTGCCCCACAGCAGTTCCAAGACCTCGCCGATCTCTTCGTCCGCCACCGTCGCCAGCGGCCGGCCCTCGCCGAGCCGTTCGGCGCTCTTCCCCACCCCGATCCCGTAGTTGCGGACCGTGTTCGGGTTGCCGAGCGAGTCGAGGAACACGTCAGCCGCCGCCCGGACGGTCAACGCCTTGCCGGTCGGCAGCTGTACGACGACGGGCACCGCTTCCCCCTTGGCACAGATAACAGGGTCGCTTCATGCAGCGGCCGGGACACGCCACCGCAGGTGACAGATCAAGCTACCGCAGATATTGGGGTGTTATCTGTGGGAAGACTTCAGCGGATGCCCGGGGCCGATGCTCCGTCAGCTGCCCACAATGGACAACAAAGGCTTAGCGCACGATCTGACATGGATGTTTCTCAAGCCCCGTGCCCGGCGGTGTCCGCGGCCCATCCTAGGGGCGAAATAGGGAGGCGGAACTCCGGACCGGATCCGATTGGATCGGCGCGCCGTTTCCGCTGGTCGGGGGCGCGTGACGATTGGATCGACCGATGGGGGCGGAATCGACCGATTCCGCCCCTGCCTGCCTGCCACCGCCCGTCGATCCGGCCGCGATGATCGCAGGCGTGGCGGCGTTCATCGCGGGAGCACCCAGCCCGGCGTCCAGGTCCCGGTGGCGTCGTGGCCGGGCTTCGTGGCGGCGAGCTGGGCGCGGAGGGTGGCCAGCGCTGGGTGGGGGTTATCGCGGTGCCAGAGGAGCGAGTGCGGGTAGACAGGTGTCGGGTCGGTCACTGGGATGCGGCGCAGGCCGTGGCCGGCGGGCCAGACGAGGCGGGTGTGCTCGCTCATGAAGGTGGCCAGGGCCGGGGTGTCGGCGACGGTGTCGAGGAGCGCGTCGGAGCCGAAGTTGGGGCCGGTCGCCTCGATGGCGAGGCCGAACGCGGCGACGAGGTCGTCGTAGTAGGCGGCCCACTCGCTGCCGGGGAGGAGCCCGGGCATCCAGATCCGGTGTCCGGCGAGCTGGGCGAGGGTCACCGACCGGGCGGCGGCCAGCGCGTGGGCGGGGCCGGTGAGGAGCTGGAGCGGTTCGTCGAGCACCCGGACGGACTCGATGTCCTCGGGAAGCGGCTGGCCGGGCGCGGTGACGGCGCGGAAGGATGCGTCGATCGCACCGGATCGGATGGAGGTGACGGCCCTGTCGATGTCGAGCAGCATCAGCACGTCGAGGTCGATCTCGGGGTGCGCGCTGTGGAAGCCACGCATCAGGCCCGACGCCGCGCCGCGCGAGTTGATCACGTCGACGCGCAGTGGACGGCGGCCAGCGCGCACGGACGCGACCGCGCGCTCGGCGGCGCGCAACAGGTCGCGGGCGTGGGGCAGGAACGCCTGCCCGTCGATGGTGAGCTCGACGCCGCGCGGCGTGCGGGTGAACAGCCGCACGCCGAGGTCGCGCTCCAGGACGGCGATGCGCTTGGAGACGGCCTGCTGGGTGATCGACAGGTCGGCGGCGGCCTTCTGAAACTGGCCCGCTTCCGCGATGGCGGCGAAGGTGCGTACGGCTTCTAGATCCATGCCGACTCACCTTAGTGAACAACAGATGGTTGTGGAGAGACGGCATGTTAGTTGTTTGACCTGCGGTTGTTCTGCTCGCTTAGCTCTCACTAGTCAATGTCAGTTTGTTCGAGTGAGACGTCGAGGGGCGCGCTAAGCATGATGGGCAGGAGAGCGTTGGGCCAGCAGTTCGGCTGGCTGTGGGCGGCGTACGCGGTGAGCGCGTACGGGTCCGGGCTGGGGTTCGGGGCATTACCACTGGTCGCCGTGCTGGTGTTGCGCGCTGGCCCCGCCGAGGTGTCCGCGCTGTCCGCGGTGGGGCCGGCGGTGGGCGCGCTGATCGCGGTGCCACTCGCGCCGTGGGTGGAGTTCCGGCGCAAGCGCCCGGTCATGATCGCGATGGACCTGACCCGGTTCGCGGCGATGGCGACGATCCCGGTCGCCTATGCCTTCGGCTGGCTCGGTTTCGTCCAGCTGCTCGTGGTCTCGGCTGTGGTCGCCGCGGCAAAGATCGCGTTCAACGCGGCCAGCGGCGCCTACCTCAAGGCCCTCGTCCGGCCGGAGGACCTGCTCGTGGCCAACGCGCGGTTCGAGTCCACGAACTGGAGCTCCATCGCGGTCGGGCCTCCGCTGGGCGGGGCGGCGATCGGCCTGTTGGGGCCGGTCACCACCGTGGTGGCCGACACGCTCAGCTACCTGCTCTCCGCGCTGGGCATCACCGCGATCCGCGGCCGGGAGGAAGCGCCGCAGGCAAGCGACAAGTGCCCGCTCCGGGCGCGCGCACTGCTCGACGGCTGGCGGCACATCATGGGCGAGCCCGGTCTGCGGGCGCTCTACCTCAACAACATGCTCGTCTCCGGCCTGATCATGGCCACCGAGCCGCTGCTCGCCGTGCTCCTCCTGCGCCAGCTCGGCTTCCCGCCCTGGCAGTACGCCCTCGCCTTCGCCGCCCCCTGTTTTGGTGGACTCATCGGCTCCCGGCTGGCTCACCGGGTCGTGGCCCGCTACGGACGGCACCGGGTCTTCCGGACCGTCGGCACCCTGCGCGCCGTCTGGCTGATCGGCCTGGTCTTCGTCCGTCCCGGCGTCGTCGGCCTCGTCACCGTGATGGCCGTCGAGCTGGCGATCATCATCAACATGAGCCTGTACACCCCAGTGCTCGCCACCTACCGGCTCGAACGCACGCCCAAGCACCTCGTCGCCCGCGCCCTGACGGCCTGGTCGATCGGCCAGCAGGCGTCCATCGCGCTCTGCACCGCGCTCGGCGGTCTGCTCGCCGACGTCACCAGCCCACGCACCTCTCTCACGGCCGCGGGACTGCTCATCCTGGCCACCCCGCTCCTGCTTCCCCGGCGTGACCAGGCGCCGCAACACGAGCCGGAACCGTCCCTCGGCCACTCATGACCCACCGCGACAACCCGCCACCGAAGCCCGCAGGCCACAGCCGGTCCGCCAGGCCGCAGCTGGACCGGCCGTGCGCGCGTCCGCGCCGACCGGGCACACCACCAGCAAGGAGGACACCCGCATGAGCACCGCCCCCGCCGCCCCCGCCCTCGACCCCGCGCACACCGCTCTTCTCGTCTTGGACTGCCAGCCCGCGATCCTGGCAGCCCTCCCCGAAGACGGGGACCGCGAGGCCCTGCTCGGCCGTATAGCAGGGGCCATCGCCGACGTCCGGACGATGGGCGCCACCATCGCCTACGTACGCGTCGGCTTCACCGAGGCCGACTGGGACGCGATCCCGGCCGTCAACAAGTCCTTCGGCCCGCTGGCCCAGCACCGTGCCCTGCACCACGAGGATCCCGCCGCTGCCGTCCACGAGCGACTGGCCCCCCAGGACGGCGACATCACCGTGCGCAAGACCCGCTACGGCGGCATGTCCACCACCGACCTCGACCAGCAGCTGCGCGAACGCGGCATCACCACTCTGGTCGTCTCCGGCATCAGCACCAGCGGCGCCGTCCTGTCCACCGTCATCGACGCGGCCGACCGCGACTACCAGCTCTACGTCCTGTCCGACGGCGTCGCCGACCCAGACACCGAAGCCCACCACGCCCTGCTCCGTCACGCCCTCCCCTCACGCGCCCACATCATCGACACCGCCGAACTGCCCGCCCTGCTCCGGGCCAACTGACCCGAACCACGCACCGATCCCACCCACGGCCGCCGCCATCTGGGGTTCGCAGAGGCTTTAAAGGCATATGAGTCAAATGGGCCTGGAGCCCACCTGCCTTAGAAGCTGTTGTCTTTCCGCGAGTGATCGCTGTGTTTCCGCTGGTCAGGCATGACATTGCCATCTTGGCGGCAGGGATGAGGTGTCGTGTCGTCTCTTCGGTGGAGGTGCTGGGGTGCCGTCGGTGA
>NZ_JAPVLS010000147.1:0-13472 GCF_027158125.1 Streptomyces sp. H39-C1 | reverse complement strand
TGGCGTTGACTTTTGGCACGCTGTTGAGTTCTCAAGGAACGGACGCTTCCTTTGGTGCCGTCACCGGCGCCCTCCGGGCTTCCCTTCGTGTTTCCGACTCTATCAGACGCTTTCACGCCCGATTCCCAGTCAGCGGGTTTCGCCTTCTTCGCTTTCGCGTTTTCCGGCGATTCCGACTCTATCAGAACCTTTCGGGCCTGACTCCCAGTCAGCGGGGTTTGTCATCAGGGCCGTTGAGCCCTTCCGACGAGTGAAACTTTAGCGGAACTTCGGCTTCCGATCCAATCGGCTGCTTTCCGTTCCCATTCCGAAAACGCGCACGAAAACAAGACGACAGAGCGTCGTTCGTTCGAATGGTTGTCATCTGGAGTGGCTGCCTCGGGACCGACTCGCGTCGGCGTTCACCGGCGGGCAACTCGGAGAACACTACGCATCCATCCGCAGGGTGTCAACCCCCGCCCGTCCGCCCTGCGAAGCCCCCCTGAGAGCCGCGCTGAGAGCCTGCCGGGACACCGTCAGTCGAGGTCTTCCAGCCGGCCGCCGGCGTCCGGCTGGGCCACCTCCACGCGGCGCAGCAGGCGCTGGAGCACTTCGCCCAGCACCGCTCGTTCGTCCGTGGAGAGGTCCTGGAGCAGATCGGCCTCGAAGGCGGCGGCCATGCGCATGGTCTCCAGCCACTTGCCGCGGCCCTCGTCCGTCAGCTCGACGATGACGCGTACGCGGTTGGACTCGTCGCGGTCCCGGGTGACCAGGCCCTCCGTGACCATGCGGTCGATGCGGTGGGTCATGGCGGCCGGGGTGAGGCCGAGGCGCTTGGCGAGATCGCCGGGGCCGAGGCGGTACGGCTTGCCGACGACGACGAGGGCCTTGAGGACCTCCCACTCGGCGTTGCTGATGCCGAGGGCCGAGAGGTGCCGGCCGTAGCCGACGTTCATCCGGCGGTTGAGCCGGCCCAGGGCCGTGACGACCTTCTCGACCTGGGGGTCCACCTCGGGAAATTCGCGCTGGTAGGCCGCGATCTGTTCGTCGAGGTCCAGCTCTTGCGGGGGACTGGCGGGACCGTCTGCTGCGGGCATGGCCCGAGTATGGCACGTAACGGCTTGGCGCTAAAGCCCTTCTTTGTGTACTCTTTAGCTTCTAACTTTAACTTTGAAGTCTTCGAGACTCAACGACAACCGAGGTAGGTGAGTGTGACCACCGAGATGGGCGCGGCTCTGCGCCGGATCCAGCTGGGCAACGCGCTGAGCGCGTTCGGCAACGGCTTCACGGTCCCGTTCCTGTTCATTTACGTGGCACAGGTACGGGATCTTGGTGCGACGACGGCCGGGGTGGTGCTGGCCGCCTATGCCGTGGCCGCGCTCTGCGTGCTGCCGTTCACCGGCCGGGCCATCGACCAGCGAGGGCCGCTGCCCGTGGCCATGACCGGTGCGGTGCTCGCCGCCATCGGCGCGATGGGCTTCGGCCTCGCGTCGACCGCGGTGACCGTGGTCGCGGCGTCGGCCGTCATGGGCGCCGGGGTCGCGATCATCGCGCCGTCGCTCGCCACACTCATCGTGTGGTGCTCCACCACGAAGACCCGCTCGCGGGCCTTCGCGACGCAGTTCTTCCTCAACAACCTCGGTCTGGGCATCGGCGGCCTCATCGGCGGCCTGATGGTCGACACCTCGCGGCCCGGCAGCTTCACGCTGCTGTTCTCGATCGAGGCCGTGATGTTCCTGGTGCTCGGCGCGGTGGTCTGCACCGTGCGGCTGCCGAGGACGTCGCGCATCGAGTGCGCACCGACGGACAAGGCCCCGGGCGGCTGGCGGATGCTGGTCAGGGACCGGGCCATGGTGCAGCTGTGCGTGCTCGGCGGCGTGATGTTCTTCGCCTGCTACGGACAGTTCGAGTCGGGCCTGGCGGCCTTCGCGACCGAGGTCACCCGCATCCGGCCGGCGACGCTCGGAATCGCCCTCGCGGCGAACACGGCCGTCATCGTCGCTGCGCAGTTCCTGATCCTGAAGAAGATCGAGCGGCGGCGGCGCAGCCGGGTCATCGCGGCGGTCGGGCTGATCTGGACGGTCGCCTGGGTCGCGGCGGGTGTCTCGGGCCTCCTGCACGGGAGCCACGCGGTGGCGACGGTGACGCTGATCTCCACGTACGCGCTGTTCGGGCTCGGCGAGGCGATGCTGTCGCCGACCGTCGCTCCGCTCGTCGCCGATCTGGCGCCGGCGCGGATGATCGGGCAGTACAACTCGGCGTTCGCCCTCGTGAAGCAGCTCGCCCTCGCGGTCGGGCCGGCGGTGGGCGGGCTGATGGCCGGGGCCGGGATGTGGGGTGCCTACATCGGCATGCTGATCGCCTTCTCGCTCGGCATCACGTGGCTGGCGCTGCGGATGGGCCGCGGGCTCACTCCCGCCCAGGACAACCCGCACGCCGTCGTTCCGGCGCCGCGTGAGCCGCTGGCGGCCGACCGCCCGCTGGTGACCGGCCGGCCGGTCGAGGCCTCCGTCGGGGGCTGAGCGGCCGAGGAACGCCCCCTTCGCACACCGCGAAGACGGCGAAGACTGAGTAGGACGCTGCCCCGGCCGATCGGCCGGGGCAGCCGGCGTTCTCAGGCGCGTGGAAGGGCGAACTCGCACCAGACGGCCTTGCCGCCGCCGGGCGTCCGGCGGGAGCCCCAGCTGGAGGCGATCGTGGCGATGATCGAGATGCCGCGGCCGGCCTCGTCGGCGGGCTCCGCGCGGCGGCGGCGCGGCAGGTGGTCGTCGCCGTCGGTGACTTCGATGATGAGCCGGCGGTCGGTGCGCCGGAGCCGGAGCTTCATCGGCGGGGTGCCGTGCTGCAGCGAGTTGGCGACCAGCTCGCTGGCGGCGAGAACGCCGAGGTCACGCAGTTCCGCGGGGAAGCGCCAGCTGGACAGGACGCCGGTGGCGAAGGCGCGGGCGCGGGGCGCCGCCTCGATACCGCCGAGGAGTTCCAGCGAGGCGTTGCGGAAGAGCTCGGCGTCGGCGCCGGTGTGGTCCGGGTACTGCAGGACCAGGACGGCGACGTCGTCGTCGTGCTCGGAGGTCACGCCGAGCGCGCGCAGCAGCCGGTCGCAGATGACCTGTGGGGTGCCGGTGGCGCCGGCGAAGGCGCTCATCAGGGAGTCGATGCCGACGTCGATGTCCTCGCCGCGCCGCTCGACCAGGCCGTCGGTGTAGAGCACCGCCATGGAGCCGGGGCCGAGCGGGATGGATCCGGAGGTGTGCACCCAGCCTCCGGTGCCCAGCGGCGGGCCGGTCGGCTCGTCGGTGCGGTGCACCTGGCCCTCGGGGTCGCGGACGAGGATCGGCAGATGGCCGGCGGTGGCGTACGAGAGCCGCCCCTCGCTGGGGTCGTGGACCGCGTAGACGCAGGTGGCGATCTGGGTGGCGTCGATCTCGGAGGCGAGGCCGTCGAGCAGCTGGATGACCTCGTGCGGCGGGAGGTCGAGCCGCGCGTAGGCGCGGACCGCGGTGCGGAGCTGGCCCATCACGGCGGCGGCGCGGACGCCGCGGCCCATGACGTCGCCGATGACGAGCGCCGTGCGACCGGCGCCGAGGGTGATCACGTCGTACCAGTCGCCGCCGACAGCGGCGTCGGTGCCGCCGGGCTGGTACGTGGCGGCGACCCGCAGATCGTCGGGCTGCTCCAGCTCCTGCGGCAGCAGGCTGCGCTGGAGGGTGACGGCGGTGGCGTGCAGCCGGCGTTCACTCTCCCGGAGGCGCTCGGCGGCCTGTACCTGGTCCGTGACGTCGGCGGCGAAGACCAGGACGCCGCGCTTGGCCTCGGGGACGTCCTGGGTGCCGTGGGCGGCGCTGTGAGCGGTGGTGTGCGCGGCGCCGTGGGTGCCTGGCGCGCCGGGGGCGCCCGGTGTGCCGTCGTGGCCCGCGCCGGTGTGCACCGGCGTGCAGGTGAAGGTGAAGTAGCGGTCCCGGTCGGGGAGGGTGACCTTGCGCGCCTTGACGGTGCGCGGTTTGCCGCTGCGGTGCACCTGGTCCATGAGCGGGAGCAGCCCGAGCTCGTCGAGCTCGGGGAGTCCTTCGCGGGCGGGTTCACCCGTTCTGCGGGCGCCGAAGACCTCGGTGTACGCCTCGTTGACGTACGCGATGCGGTGCGCGGCGCCGTAGGTGATGGCGATCAGCGCCGGGACCTGGCTGAGGACGTCGTGGACGGAGAGCGCGTCGACGGCGCACGCCGGCGCTTCCGGGTGCTCGGCGCGGGCCGCGGGCACGGCTCCGCCGGCCGTCGGCGCGTTCGGGGCGGCGGGTGCGGCGTCGGGCGTACGCCCGGCCGCGGCCGTACGGCGCTGCGTGCCGGGGAGCCGGGCGCTCCAGCGGGTGAGGTTCACCGAGCTCCACCTCGCGGCGTTGTTCGGGGCAGCCCGGACCGCCTGGCTCCGCGCGGGGGTACGGGGGGTCGCTCCCCGGGAGAATTCAGCAAACGTCCGATTCCTCGTATTTGTCACGCTTTGCAGGTGCTGGCGCACACATGGTCACACGCCCAGTGTGGCCGACCCGCGGCCCGGGGGGAATCGCGTGGCTCAGGGCGCGTCCGGCTTGGGGAGCCCTCCCGCGGCCAGTTCGAACTCGGCGCGCGGGTGTTCCAGCGAGCCCAGCGAAACGATTTCCCTCTTGAAAAGACCGGACAGTGTCCACTCGGCGAGCACCCACGCCTTGCGGTTGAACGTGGGCACCCGGCTGAGGTGGTAGGTCCGGTGCATGAACCACGCGGGATAGCCCTTGAGCTTGCGTCCGTAGACGTGGGCGACGCCCTTGTGCAGGCCGAGAGAGGCGACGGATCCGACGTACTTGTGCCGGTACTCCTTCATCGGCTGTCCGCGCAGCGACGCGAGGATGTTCTCGGCCAGCACCTTGGTCTGGCGGACGGCGTGCTGGGCGTTGGGGGCGCACTCCTTGCCGGGCTCCTCCGCCGTCAGGTCCGGAATGGCCGCGGCGTCGCCGGCCGCCCAGGCGCCCTCGACGCCGTCGATCATGAGGGTGGCGGTGCCCTTGAGCCGGCCGCGCTCGTTCAGCGGCAGGTCGGTGGCGGCGAGGATCGGGTGCGGCTTGACGCCCGCGGTCCAGACGACGGTGCGGGTGGGCAGCCGCGTGCCGTCGGAGAGGACCGCGACCCGGTTCTCGCACGAGTCCAGCCGGGTGCCGAGCCGCAGGTCGATGTTGCGGGCGCGCAGCTCCCGGATGGCGTACTTGCCCATCTCCTCACCGACCTCGGGGAGGATCTTCTCGGTGGCCTCGACGAGCACCCACTTCATGTCCTCGGGGCGCAGGTTGTGGTAGTACCGCGTGGCGTAGCGGGCCATGTCCTCGAGCTCGGCGAGTGCCTCGACGCCCGCGTAGCCGCCGCCGACGAAGACGAAGGTGAGCGCGGCGTCCCGTACGTCGACATCGCGGGTCGAGGAGGCGATGTCGAGCTGCTCCAGGACGTGGTTGCGCAGGCCGATGGCTTCCTCGACGGTCTTGAAGCCGATGGCGAACTCGGCGAGGCCCGGGATGGGCAGCGTGCGGGAGACGGAGCCGGGGGCGAGGACGAGGTGGTCGTACGGGATCTCGATCCCGGAGGTGCCCTCCTCCTCGGTGGCCAGGGTCGCCACGGTCGCGACCCGCTTGGCGTGGTCGATGTGCGTCGCCTCGCCCACCACCAGTTGGCACTTGCTCAGCACCCGCCGCAGCGGCACCACGACGTGCCGGGGGGAGATCGACCCGGCGGCCGCCTCGGGGAGGAACGGCTGATAGGTCATATAGGGCTGCGGGTCGACGACGATCACTTCCGCTTCGCCGCGCTTCAGCTTCCGCTGCAGGCGCAGGGCGGTGTACATACCGACGTATCCCCCGCCGATCACGAGAATGCGCGGGCTGGTCCTGGCTCTTGACTGGGCTGCCGACTCCGTCATTGCTCCATGACGCAATGGATGAAGGACGTTTGTCCACAGGGCGTACCGCAGTGATTCACCGGATACCCGGATCCGGCAGGTCAGGGATGTGTCGTTGACCGGGCAAAGCCGGTGAAAGAAGAACAGTCGGACCCGCTACTCCGATCGGGGACGCGCCGGGCGGAACGGACCCCCTTCTTTCCTGACCTCGGCTCAACTATGTTCGTACTCCATCGGGGTACGTTCGTCGTGCGCCGATGATCATTACGGGTGGGGAGTCTCCGGGGGGAGACGTCATAACCGGGGGATACACATATGCACATTCAGGACTCTCAATGGACGGTAGCGGCAGGCGCGGAGGGTAACGGCGGCAGCAGCCGCGCGACCCCGCTGCGGGTGGACGCCCAGCGCAATCTGGAACATGTGCTGAGGGCCGCGCGTGAGGTGTTCGGGGAGCTGGGCTACGGGGCGCCGATGGAGGACGTGGCACGCCGTGCGCGCGTCGGCGTCGGCACCGTGTACCGGCGGTTCCCGAGCAAGGACGTACTGGTGCGGCGGATCGCCGAGGAGGAGACCTCCCGGCTGACCGAGCAGGCGAGGACCGCTCTCGGGCAGGAGAACGAGGCGTGGTCGGCGCTGGCGCGCTTCCTGCGGACCTCGGTGGCCTCGGGTGCCGGGCGGCTGCTGCCGCCGCAGGTGCTGCGGGTCAGGACCGGGGTGTCCGGGGTGCCGGCGGCGCCAGGCGGCTCCGGTGGATCCGGGTTCGCCGTCGAGGCGGCTGTTTCCGCACTGTCCGGGCTGCCCGCGCATTCCGGGCTGTCGGACGAGGCGGCGCGGGTTCCGCAGCAGCGGGCGCCGCTGAGCGTGGCGGTGGAGCCGGGCGAACCGTCGACAGGACTCGCGGATCCGGCGCCGGTGGCCGATCCGCCGGCCGACGGATCATCCGGCACTTCCCTCGGCACGTCGGCGGGCACGTCGGCCGGCTCGGCTCCGGTGCTCGACGCGGCCGTTCCCGACGGTGCCGGGGAAGCGGACGACACCGGGATTCCCGCGCTGCTGGAGGTCGTCGGCCAGCTCGTCGACCGGGCGCGGGCGGCGGGCGAACTGCGGGGTGATGTCTCGGTGGCAGACGTGCTGCTGGTGATAGCCACCGCGGCGCCCTCGCTGCCCGATCCGGCACAGCAGGCGGCGGCGTCGGCACGGCTGCTGGAGATCCTGCTGGACGGACTGCGCTCACGCCCGTCCTCCGCGGCCGCGGAGGGCCCTTCGGCCCCGTCCACGCTCAGTTGGAGCACGGCCCCGGCCGAGTAGACCGGGTGAAAAGGCGATCAATGGTGAAGGACCGGTGAGCGAAGGCTCCCCGGACGAGTGGTTCCCTGTCGCGGCATATCTCGGGATGCACATGGTGTGACACCCTGGCGCGGTGGACGAGGCAAACGGCGAGTCGAACGCTGCTGCAAGTGCGGAAGCGGGCGGCGGACTGCCATCGCGCCGGGTTCCCGAGCAGCGTGAACCGGAGTCCCACGTACCGCTGTCGGACGCCGATCTGGTCGCCCGGGTACGCGGTGGTGACGACAGCTCGTACGAGGAGCTGTACCGGCGGCACGCCGATTCGGTACGCCGCTATGCCCGCAGCTGCTGCCGGGACGCGCACACCGCCGAGGACCTGACCGGCGAGGTCTTCGCGCGCACGCTCCAGGCGGTGCGCGGCGGCAGCGGTCCGGACTCGGCGGTGCGCGCCTACCTGTTGACGACGGTCCGGCGCGTCGCCGCGTCCTGGGGCAACACCGCCCGGCGCGAGCAACTCGTCGAGGACTTCGCGGTGTTCGCGGTGTCGGCGGCGGGCTCGTCCACGAACGAGGACACGCTGGACCTGGGCGCGGACGTCCGCGCCATGCACGACGCCGAGCAGTCGCTGGCCATCCGGGCGTTCCGTACGCTGCCCGAGCGGTGGCAGACGGTGCTGTGGCACACCGCCGTCGAGGAGGAGTCGCCGAGCGAGATCGCCCCGCTGCTCGGCCTGACGGCCAACGCCACGGCAGTACTGGCGCACCGGGCCCGCGAGGGTCTGCGGCAGGCCTATCTGCAGGCGCACGTGAGCTCGATGCTGACCACCGGGGGCAGTTGCGCGCGCTACGCCGACCGGCTGGGCGCGCATGCGCGCGGCGGTCTGCGGATGCGTGCGGACCGGGAGTTGAGCAAGCACCTCAAGGAGTGCGAACGGTGCCGGGCGGCGGCGCTGGAGCTGGCCGATGTCAACTCGGCGCTCAAGGGCCTGCTGCCGGTCGCGGTCATCGGCTGGTTCGCCGCCGCGTACGCGGCGAAGGTGGCCGGCATCGTGGCGGGTGTCGGAGTGGCGAGTGCCGCCGGAGGTGCGGCAGCCGCCGCCACGGGTGCCGCGTCGGGTGGCGGGGCGGGAGCCGGCGCCGCCGGCGGAGGCGCCGCGGCCGAGGGTCTCGGCGCGCCCGTGAAGGCCGGGATCGTGGCGGCCGTGGTGGTCGCCGCCGCCGGTATCGCGTTCGCCGCGATGAACATCGGGCATGACGCGCCCGCGCCGAAGCCGCAGGCCAAGCCGGCGGTGGTGGCGCCCGTCACCACACCGCCGCCGACGCCGCCCCCGAAGCCGAAGCCGAGCCCCGAGCCGCCGAGGGTGGCACCGAAGCCGCCGGCGCCGAAGCCCGCCGTTCCCGTTGCTCAGCCGAAGCCGAAGCCGAAGCCGAAGCCGTCGCCCTCCCCCACGCCGTCACCCGCCCCGAAGCCCACGCCCGAGCCGACCCCCACACCCACTCCTTCGCCGCCCCCCGCTCCCACGGTCTTCCAGGTCAACCAGCTGGGGTGGAGCGGGATCGGTGACAACACGAAGCCGACGGTGCGGCTCGGGCGCAGCAGCTGGGTCTGGGACCGCTGGGGCCTGAACATCGCCGGCGAGGAGTACGAACACGGCATCACCGTGCGCTCCCCGTCGTCCGTGCTCATCGACCTCAACCGCAGCTGCACGACGTACGACGCACTGGCCGGTGCCGACGACATGACCATGGGGCTGGGCGCGGTCCGCTTCTCCGTCTACGGCGACAACGGGCGGCTGTGGCGGTCGCAGGTGGTGCGCGGGGGCGACGCGGCGGTGCCGGTGAGTGTCGGGATCGCCGGGCAGAAGACGATCCGGCTGGTCGTCGAGTCCGCCGAGCGCTACCAGTTCGTGAACGTGGCGGACTGGGCCCAGTCCAGGATCAGCTGCCAGTAGGGGACGTTCCTGATCGGCAGGGCATCGGCAGGGCAGGCGGCCTCAGTGGTCGTGGTCCTTCGCCGGGACCTCGCAGGCTCCATCGGCGCACACGCCGCCGTCCTGGTCCGTCACGACCGTTCCGGTCTCCTTCGCGACCTGTTCCAGGGCGCGGAGGAACGTGGACGTCTCCTGGCCGCCCTGGACCATCCACGTGCCCTCGAAGACGAAGGTCGGGACGGCCGTGATGCCGAGCTGCCGGGCCTCGTCGATCTCCCCGGCCACCTCGTCGACGAGGTCGTCGCCGGCGAGGAACGCGGCGACCGGCGCCCGGTCGAGGCCGACGGCCACGGCGGCGTCGGCGAGGCGCTCGCGGTCGCCGATGTCCAGACCCTCGCCGAAGTGGGCGTCCAGGAGCCGGCCCTTGAGGCGCGCCTGCGCGGCGTGGCCGTAGGTGTCGAGCACGAAACGCAGCAGGCGGTGGGCGAGCAGCGAGTTGTTCTCGACGACGGTGTCGAAGTCGAAGGTCAGGCCTTCGGCCGCGCCGAGCTGCGTGATCTTCTCGTCCATGGCGAGGGACTGGGGCCCGTACTTGGCGGCCAGCACCTCGCGGTGCGGCTGCGGCTTCTCGGGAGCGGCCGGGTCGAGCTGGAACGGCCGGTAGACCACTTCGACGGAAGCGGCCCCCGGGAAGGCGGCGAGGGCGCGCTCGAAGCGGGCCTTGCCGACGTGGCACCACGGGCAGGCGATGTCGCTGTAGATCTCGACCTTCACGGACACTCCCAAATTGCTTGAATGATCAATATTCAGCAACGGTGACCGGTGCGGAGCTATTCCCCGACGGTGGCGGAAGCGGGGGCCGGGGCGGAAGCGGGGGCCGGGGCGGAAGCGGGGGCCGGGGCGGAGGCTGCCGCCGCCGCGAGGGGGGCGGCCGGGGCGGAGGCTGCCGCCGCCGCGAGGGTGGCGGCCGTGGCTTCCAGGTCCAGTCCCTCGCCCTCCGCGTACGCGGCCTCGTACCCGGCGTCGCCCAGCACGGCACGCGCACCCGCCTCCGCCCCGCGGAAGCTCACCGTCTCCGGGACCGTACGCGGCAGCAGCGGCCCGCGCAGCGCCGACGACGCCCCGTGCAGCCGTGCGGCGGCCCCCGGCTCGCCCAGCTCGACGAGGAGCTCGGACCCGTACTCCAGCAGGCCCGCGATCATCGGCTCCGTGGAGCCCGTGTCGATGCCCAGCCGCACCGCGCCACTGACCTGGTTCAGCGCGTCCCGCGGATCGCCCTCCGCGGCCGCGATCCGGGCGAAGAGACCGGCGAGAACCACCGCGAAGACCGGTGGCGGAGTGCCCTGGCTCGCCTCGTCACGGGCCAGCACGCACAGCTCACGGGCCCGCTGCACATCGCCGCGGCGCAGCGACAGCCACGCGGACAGGGCGCGGACGTAGTTCCGCGCGTCCATCACCCCGAACTGCTCCGCCCCCTCCTCGGCCCGGCGGCAGAGCTTCTCGGCCTCCGCGTCATCACCCGAACGGATGGCCAGCTCGGCCATCCGCCCGACGAGGAACGGCCCCTCGGCGCGCGCGCCCAGCTCCTCGCCGAGCCGGAGCGCCGCCTCGAAGTCGGCGCGGGCCGCCGCGTACTCGCCCCACATGACCTCCATCTCGGCGCGCGCGCCGTGCACCTGCGCGAGCATCCAGCGGTCGCCGACGCGGCCGCTGAGGACCGTCAGCTCGTTCCAGTCGTCGGTGGCACGGGCCAGTCCGCCGGGCAGGTCGATGGTGACGTGCGTACGGAACATCAGGGCGGCCGCGAGCGCCCAGTCGTCCCCGTACTCACGGCAGTTGGCGACGACGGAGTCCGTGCACTCGCGGATCGCCAGACGTCCGCCGCCGACGTAGCTCGCGATCGGCCACAGCAGGCCAGGGAAGCGGGCCGAGGCCGCCCCCGCGTCCCCGTACACATCGGCGATCAGCGCGGCCGTCTCCTGCACCGGACGGGTGTTGAGGAACTCCTCCGAGGCGTGGTCCGTACTCACGAAGAACGTCAGCAGCCGGGCGTCCATCCGCGCCCAGAAGAACGGGTCGTCCCGCTCGCCCGGTTCGCTCATCTCGATGATCCGTCCCAGCCAGCCGGCGCCCTCCTCCCGGTAGTTGCGCAGCCACCAGAACCAGCCCATGTCGACGGCCAGGGGCAGCGCGTCCGCCTCGTCCTGCGCCGTGATCGCCCGTTGGAGTGCCGCGCGGATGTTGTCCAGCTCGGCCTCCAGCCGGCGTAGCCACACCAGTTGGCGGGTGGTGCGCAGCTCCGGGTCGGCGGTCCGCACGAACCGCCGGAAGTAGTGGGTGTGGCGGCGGGCGGCCGCCGCGAGCTCCTGCGGGCGCTCCTGGGCGCGTTCGGCCGCGTACTCGTGGATCGTCTCGAGGAAGCGGTAGCGGACGCCGTCCTCGGTCTGGATCGAGGTGCCGGTGCTGGTGCCGATCTCTGTGCCGTCGTCCTCGTTGTTCTTGTCCGGCTGTGCCGCGACCACCAGGGACTTGTCGACCAGCTGGCCGATCAGCTCGATGACGTCGTCTCCGCCGACCACCGCCTCGGCGGCGGCCAGCGTCCAGCCGCCCGCGAAGACGCTCAGGCTGCGCAGCGCCGAGTGCTCCTCCTCCGACAGCAGGTCCCAGCTCCAGTCGACGACCGCGCGCAGCGTCTGCTGACGCGGCAGGAGCGTACGGCTGCCGCTGGTGAGCAGGCGGAACCGGTTGTCCAGGCGGTCGGCGATCTGCCGCGGGGACAGCATGCGCAGCCGGGCCGCGGCCAGTTCGATCGCCAGCGGCAGACCGTCCAGCCGGCGGCAGATCTCGTCGACGGCCGCCACGTCCTGCTCCGGGTCGAACCCCGGGCGCACGGCCGCGGCGCGCTCGGCGAACAGCCGGTGCGCGGTCGTCGGCGACAGCGGCTCCACCGGGCGCACCGTCTCGCCCGGCACTCCCAGCGGCTCCCTGCTCGTCGCCAGCACCGTGACGCCGGGGCACGCGGCGAGCAGTTCGGCCGCCAACTCGGCCGCCGCGCCGATCACATGCTCGCAGTTGTCCAGCACGAGCAGCAGCCGGCGGTGCGCGCAGTGCTCCAGCAGGCGCACGGTCGGATCACCGGGGTCGGCGCCCGCGCCGCCGGCCGAACCCTTGATGCCCTCGCGGGCCACGCCGAAGATCGTCGTGTCCCGGCGGCCGAGAGCGCTCAGGACCGCCTGCGGCACCGCTTCGGGATGGTCGAGCGGGGCCAGTTCCGCGATCCAGACCCCGTCCGGGTAGTCCGAGCCGGTCAGCGCCGCACCCGCCTCTTCCGAGAGGCGGGTCTTACCGGAGCCGCCGGGTCCGGTGAGCGTCACCAGACGCGACTGCGCCACGTCGGCCCGGATTTCGAGGAGTTCGAGCTCGCGGCCGACGAAGCTCGTGAGTCTTGGGCGGAGGTTTCCCTGCGGGGCTTTGAGTGGTTGGGGTGGTGGTGCGGGGGTGGGGGTGCGGGTGGGGATGGTTTGTGCGGGTGGTTCGTCCGTTGCCAGGAGTTGGGCGTGCAGCGCGCGGAGTTCCGGGCCCGGGTCCGCGCCCAACTGGTCCGCGAGCGCCCTGCGGGCCTGTTCGTACGCCACGAGCGCGTCCGCGGAGCGGTGCGCGGCGCGCAGCGCCCTGATCAGCTGTACGTGGAACGGCTCGTCCAGCGGGTGGTCCGCGACCAGCTCCCGCAGCTGCGGCAGCGTCTCGGCGGCGCGTCCGCAGGCCAGGTCCGCGTCGATCCTGCGGTGCAGCGCCGTGAGGCGCAGCGCCTCGGGGCGGGCCGCCGCCGACCGCCGGTCCGGCAGATCCGCGAACGCCGGGCCGCGCCACAGGGCGAGTGCCTCGCGCAGTTTGCTCGCGGCGGTCTCCGGGTGGCCCGCGTCGAGGGCGGCGGCGCCTTCTGCGGCGAGCCGCTCGAAGACGTGGAGGTCGACGTCACCGGGTCCGGTGAGGAGGCGGTAGCCGCCGGGGCCGGAGGTCACGACGTCCTTGCCCAGGGCACGTCGCAGACGGGAGACGAGCGCTTGGAGCGCGCCGCTCGCGTCGTGCGGGAGGTCGGCGTCCGGGCCCCAGACCTCTGCGATGAGGGCATCGGCGGAGACGGGGCGGTCGGCGTGGAGGGCGAGGGCGGCGAGCAGGGCGCGGAGCCGGCTGCCGCCTAGGGGGACGGGGGCGCCGGAGGGGTCACGTGCTTCCGTGGTGCCGAGGATCAGGTACCGCACGGGGTCCATTCTGCCGGGTTGGGGTGCGGGCCGGTGGTGGGCTCCGGCGCCCGGGCCCTCGGGGAGCGTCTTGGGGAACGCCCGGGTGTGGGCG
>NZ_JAPVLS010000146.1:12039-13907 GCF_027158125.1 Streptomyces sp. H39-C1 | reverse complement strand
GCCAAGGTCCGCGACCGGGGCCTGCGCCCCGACCGGACCAGCGCGCACCTGCTGCGCGAACTGGCGGCCGCGGTGAAGGGCAGCGGGCTCACCACCCGGCTGGAACGGCTGGGCGTGCCCGCCGTCCGGCTGGCCTGGGCCGCCGCGGTGCTGGGGACGGAGATCTCCCCGGAGCTCGCCGCGGACATCGCGGGCATCGGCGCGGCGGAGGCGGCCGAGGCCGCGGACACACTGCGCGGCGCCCGGGTGCTGACCGGCGGCGCGACCCTCGAATTCGTCCACCCGCTGATCGCCACCGCTGTCTACCGGGCGATCCCCGACGCGGCGCGGGTCGCGCTGCACGGCCGGGCGGCCTGGTCGGTCGTCGACGCCGGCCTCGGAGCCTCGGCCGCCGCCCGCCATCTGCTCGAGACCCACCCCGAGGGCGACTCCTGGGTCGTGGGCCAACTGCGGGACGCCGCCCGCGAGACGCTGCGCGCGGGCGCCCCGGAAGCCGCCCGCAGCTACCTCGGCCGGGCCCTGCGCGAACCCCCGTCCCCCGGCGAGCGCGCCGCCGTCCTGTACGAACTCGGCTGCGCCTCCCTGCTGCTCGAGCCCGCCACCACCGTCAACCATCTCCGGGCCGCGCTGGAGGAGCCGGCGGGCGACCCCGCCCTGCGCGAGGGGATCCTCTTCCACCTCTCCCAGGCACTCGCCCACAGCGACCGGCTCGACGAGGCCGCCGACACCGTCGGCCACGCGGCCCGTACCGCCACCGATCCCCGGGTCCGGCTGCGGATGCAGGCCGAGCAGTTCATGTGGGACGCGTTCCGGGCGGACGAGCCCGGCTCACCCGCCCGCTCCCGCCGGCTGGCCCGGCTCGCCGACCGGCTGACCGGCCGCGACCTCACCGAGCGGTACATCATCGGGCTGCGCGCCTGGGACGCCGTCCTGCGCGGCGAGCCGTCCGGCACCGCGCTGCGCCACGCGGGCCGGGCCCTGGACGGAGGGCTGCACTGGGCCGAGGCGGACTGCGGCTTCGAGGTCCCGGTGCTGGTCGCCCTGGTGCACATGTACGCGGACCGGCCCGGCCGGGCGGAGGAGCTGTTCGCCGACGGGATCGCCGAGTTCGAACGCCAGGGCTGGCGCGGCGCCCATCTGTCGTTCGGCTATCTGCTGCTCGGCTACGTCCGCTTCCGGCGCGGCCGGCTCGCCGAGGCCGAGGACTTCGCCCGCGCCGGACTGCGGCTCGCCGAGCGCGTCGGCCGGGGCACCCCCGTCCAGTGGTACTCCGTCGCGGTCCTCATCGAGGTGCTGCTCGCCCGCGGCCGGGTGGCCGAGGCGACGGAACTGGCCGCGGACCACGACTTCCACGCCCCGTTCCCCGCCGCCGTCACCTTCCCCGACGCCCAGGGCGTCTACGGCGAGCTGCTGCTCGCCCGCGGTATGGCGAAGGAGGCCGCCGTGGAACTGGCCGCCGTGGGCCGCCGGCTGAACCAGCGCGGCATGCGCAATCCCGCCTGGTGTCCCTGGCAGCCGCACCTGGCGCTCGCCGAGGCGTCCACCGCCCCGGACCGGGCCCGCGCCACGGCCATGGAGGCCGTCGCCCGCGCCCGGCAGTTCGGAGCCGCCTCCACGATTGGGCACACCCTGCGGATCGCCGCCGAGGTGTCCGGGGGAGCGGAGCGGATGAAGCTCCTGGAGGAGTCCGTCGACTCGCTGGAGCGCTCCCCGGCCGGCCACCAGCTGGCCTGCTCGCTGGTCGCCCACGGGACGGCGCTGCGCCGGGCGGGCCGCCCGGCGGAGGCCGCCGAGCAGCTCTACCGGGGTCTGGAGGGCGCCCTGCAGTGCGGCGCCGACGAACTGGCCTCACGGGCTCGCGGGGAGCT
>NZ_JAPVLS010000146.1:0-12029 GCF_027158125.1 Streptomyces sp. H39-C1 | reverse complement strand
GGGGAGCTCACTTCGGCGGGCCTGCGGCCCCTGCGGCTGCCCGCCACCGGGACCGCCACCCTCACTGAGCAGGAACACGCGGCCGCCGCCCGCGCGGCCACCGGCGCGACACCGGCGGCGATCGCGGCGGAGCTGTCCACCGGCGAGGTCACCGTCGGCCGGCTGCTCTCCGCCGTCTACCGCAAGCTCGGCACCGACCCCGGCGGGCTGCCGGGGGCGTACCGGACCGACCCGCCCGGCGGCCCGTCCGGGGCAGTCGCGGGGGAGGAATGAGGACGGGCCGCCGAGAGGTCCGGCGGCCACGGCCCCCGGCGCCGCGCAAGGGGCCGCGGGCCACGTACGATGGCCGTATGTCGTTCCTCCGCCGCCGCACCGCAGCCACGCCCACCGGGCCGGACTTCGATGTCCTGGCCATGGACCCGGGGGACTGGCCGGGCATTCTCGGCGCTGGGCTGCTGCCCGGTCCCGACGGCAGCTGCCAGGGCATCTTCCTGCGCTACGACCTCTTCGGCGGGCGCGGTCCCGCCATGCTGATCGGCAATCTCCCCGAGGGCTCCCCGGCGCGTGAGCTGGAGGACGGCCAGGTGCCCTTCGAGGTGGCCCAGCTGATGGTGGCCCTCGGCAACGAGGAGCCGGTGGAAGTGGTCAGCACCGAGGACACCCCCGCGATGCACGGCGACGGCCTGCTCATCGTCCGGCGGATAAAGGTCTCGGAAGCACGGATCGCCTGCGCCCAGTTCGACCGCAGCGACGGCGTCCAGGTCACCATCGCCACCTGGGACCGCCCCATCACCGACGACCTGTACCAACTGCTGAAGCCGCTGCCCGCGGAGATGTTCCAGCAGGGCTGACGGGACGCACACCGCACGTGACAGGGGCGCCGCCGGGATCCGGCGGCGCCCCTGTCACGTCCCACGGCCGAACATCCGCCCGTGGGAGAACGGCTCAGCGCGGAGCGCCCACCTGGGACGGCAGGACGGTGACGTCCTCGGCCCTGACGTACTCCACCCGATGGCCGAACTGGATCTCGTAGTAGACCTGCTTGCCGCGCACGACCTGGTGCGAGGCGGTGTCGAAGGTCGTCGAGTAGTAGTACTCACCCTGGACCCGGTTGCCGATCGCGTACTCCTGGCCCGCCAGGAGCTTGTACGGCATCGGCACGATCGCCTGCACGGGAACACCCGCAGGGAACGCCGCCGCCTCGGGATAGGCGCGCCCGTAGACCGGGATGTCGGCCAGGCCCGCCTTCGGGGTGGCGGTCCAGCCCCAGGCGTTGACGGCGGTCGGCTGCGACCGCGGGTTGTGGAACCAGGCCTTCTGGCCGAGGTACCACACCGCCGTCCAGTCGCCCTGGCGCTCGGCGACCGCGTACTGCTGACCGGTGGAGGCACGCGCCCCGACGTCGTTGACGCCCGTCGTGGAGTCACCCGTCGGGTGCAGACCGATGTCCTTCACCAGCGGCGCGTCCTCGCTCGGCGCCGTGTGCAGCCGCACCGCCTCGGAGCCGCGGGCCGGGCAGGTGTCGCCCGCCGTGACGCAGCCGGTGTACAGCGGCCGGTTCTCGTCGTAGTCCGGTCGGATGGTGACCAGGCCGCCGCCCGGACCCGCCGTGGCGTGCAGCGGAGCGCCCATCAGCTGGAAGTAGTGCGCCCAGTCCCAGTACGGCCCGGGGTCGGTGTGCATCCCGCCGATGTACGCACCGGTCGGTCCCGGCACGGTGTCGTGGCCGAGGATGTGCTGGCGGTTCAGCGGGATGTCGTACTTCTTCGCCAGGTACGCCACCAGCCGCGCGGACGTCCGGTACATCGACTCCGTGTACCAGGTGCCCGGGTCGATGAGGAAGCCCTCGTGCTCGATGCCGATCGACTTGGCGTTGGTGTACCAGTTGCCCGCGTGCCAGCCGACGTCCTTGGTCCTCAGATGCTGGTCGATGTGGCCGTCCGCCGAGCGGACCGGGTAGTGCCAGGCCAGATACGTCGGGTCCTGCACCAGCTTCAGCGCGGTGTCCCAGCTGCCCTCGGTGTCATGGATGACGATGGTGTCGATCTTCTGGCTGGCGGGCCGGTCGGCGAGGTCGTGGTTGCCGTAGTCCCCGGGAGTCGTCTCCTGGTAGGGCGCGGGCAGCCACTCGCAGCCCACCCCGCGCGGGCACTCCGTCCCGCTGTCGTTGACGTGCTTCAGGCCCAGCGCCGCCGCCTGCGCGGTGGCCGGGGCGATCCCCGGAGCCGCCGCCAGGGTGACGTTCTGCCCGGCGTCGGTCGTGCGGGACTCGCCCTGCCGCAGCACGTCGTAGACGTCGTCGGCGAAGGCGCCGGCGGTCGCCGAGTCGTCGGCGCCCGAGAAGCGCGCGACGGCGCCGTACCAGTCCGCGGGGTCGGCGCTCAGCGGCTGCCCCAGGGACTTCTGGGCGGCGGCGATCAGGGCCGCGCCGCCGGCGACATTGGCCGCCGGGTCCTTGCGCAGGTCCTGGGCCGGCAGGCCGGTCAGTCCCGCGGCCCGCTCCAGCGTGGTGAGGGTGGCGGGCAGCTTCGACAGGTCGGCGTCGGGAACGGCCTGCCCGGTGCCGGTCAGCGGCCGGGAGTCGTCACCGCGCGAGTCGTCACCGCCGTCACCCTTCTGGGGGAAGTCGGTGAGCGCCGTACGGGCGTCCGTGAGGTGCATCGGGCCGTAGCCCGCGGTGACGCTGGGCAGCCCCTGATGGGTGTCCCAGCGCGATTCCATGTACGACACGCCGAGCAGGACGCTCGCCGGCACCTGGTAGCGCTGGGCCGCGTCGCTGAACGCCCGCTGCAGCGACGAGGTGGCGGGCTGGGCGGCGTTCGCGGATGTGGCCGTGGAGAGCACGGGCAGCAGTGCCGCGGCAGCGGCCGCCGCGGTCACCGTACGCAGTGTGCTCCGTCGGTGTCTCGCTGATCGGGCGGCGGACTCTCGCAATGCGGCCTCCTTGAAGCGGTACTGGGGCGAACGGCTCCACAGAGGTATCGGCTCCCGGACGATCCGTCAACAGGCCCCAATCGGGCACTGTTTGCGCACGTCAAACGCCCGTGCCGGGAGTTTCCCCGGCACGGGCGTGCTGGCCTGCCCCGCGTCAGTGGTCTGAACCGGTGACGCGGGTGCCGGCGGGTGGTGAAAACCCCCGTGATCCGGGGGGCGGGACGGGTCCGCGCGGGGCTCAGCGCGTGCCGACGGCGGCACGCACCGCCCGCCGGGCCAGACCGCAGTCGTCGTGCAGCCGGCGCAGCAGCAGCCGCTGCTCCTCGCCCGCTCCGGGCACGGTCTGCGCGGGCGGGGTGGCGCTGCGCATGGTGCGCTGCACGGCGGTCTCGTAGGTACGGATCTCGCGGGTCAGGACGAGCATCAGGTTGACCAGGAAGGCGTCCCGGGAGGCGGGACCCTGGTTCTGGGCGAGCTGGCTGATCTGGCGGCGCGCCACCGGGTCGTTGCCGAGCGCCGACCACAGCACCGCCAGGTCGTACCCCGGCAGGTACCAGCCGGCGTGCTCCCAGTCGACCAGCACCGGGCCGGCCGGGGACAGCAGCACATTGGAGAGCAGGGCGTCGCCGTGACAGAACTGCCCCTGCACATGGGCGAGTCCGTGCAACAGCTTCTGCAGGTCACCCATGTCCCGGTCGGTGAGCAGCCCCAGCTCGTGGTAGCGCGAGATACGTGCCGGGTAGTCGATCGGCGCGTCGAACACACCGGCCGGCGGCCGCCACAGGTTGATCCGGCCGAACGCGCCGATGGCCGCACGGACATCGGACCGGGGCGGGGTCTCGGTCGGATGGCGCTGTACCGACACGACCCGTCCGGGCATTCGCTCCAGGACCAGCACACAGCTCTCCGGATCCGCGGCGATCAGCCGTGGGACCCGGGCTGGCGGCCGGTGGCGGACGAACGCCCGGTAAGCCGCTATCTCGTGCTGGAACCGCTCGACCCACGCTGGGGACTGGTCCAGCAGACACTTGGCGACCGCGGGACTGCGTCCCGACGTACCGACGAGCAGTGCGGTGCGCCCGCTGCGGCGCAGCATCTGAACAGGGTTGAACTCGGGGCATATCCGCTGAACCGCGGCGATGGCCGTCCGCAGCTGAGCGCCCTGGGGGCCGGTCAAGTCGAGTCTCCCGCTGAGCGGATGGGAGGTGCCCGTCGGGAGGCCCCGCCGAGCGGCGGTGAGCGGCGGACGGGTGCGCATGGAGGAGTCCGTACCAGCGGGGTGCGACAACCGGGGCGGAGCGGACACGGAGGACGATGCTGAATACATGAGGGGGAAACAGATCCCTTCGTGTGCCTGCGAGCTCATGACAGTGATGCGGTGCTGCGTCGGTGCGGTACCGCCTCCGACGGTGTCCGCGTCGCGGTGCCGCGACGTGGTGGCCGGTCGGTGGCGTCGGTGGTCCGGCCGGCGCGTGGACGGTTCGGAACCGGTGTCGGCGTCCGGACCCGCACCCTGGGGAATGCGGGTTCAGGCCGGTCGGCCCGGTCCGTCCACGCGCCGCACGCCCCTCCCGGGGCCGGTCGTCCCCTCCACAAGAGAGCAGTTCAGGGCTGCTCACGGGTGACTCGAACGACCTTCCGGGAGCCGGCTAGTGCCGGGCCGGGGTGGCGCGTTCCTACATCACACCCTGGCGCGGGTGGCAGACCATCTGGCGCACCCTGGCGAAGCGTGGCGAATACTCGCGGGGCCTTTGTCAGGCGATTAGTGTCAACCGTGCCGAGGAACCTGGGGGCTTGACGTGAGCAAAGAAGCCAACACCCGACTTGCGGACCTGTTCGGCCTTACCGGCTGGTCCAAGGGCGAACTCGCACGGTTGGTCAACCGGCAGGCGGCGGCCATGGGCCACCCGCAGCTGGCGACCGACACCTCGCGGGTGCGCCGCTGGATCGAAACCGGTGAGTCGCCGCGCGAACCCGTTCCGAAGGTGCTGGCAGCTCTGTTCACCGAGCGGCTCGGCCGTGTCGTGACCATCGAGGATCTCGGGTTCGACCGGCACCGGCACGCGGGGAAGAAGCAGACCGGAGAAGGTCTGCCGTGGCCACCGGAACGAACAGCCGCGGTCCTCACCGAATTCACGGGAATGGACCTCATGCTCAACCGACGCGGTCTGGTGGGCGCGGGCGCCGCGCTCACCGCTGGCTCAGCACTCAGCAGCGCAATGTACGACTGGTTGCACACCGACCCGGCCCTGGTGGCCGATGCACCGGTCATCGACAATCCACTCCACGCCGAACCCGCCGCGTACGACCGGTACGAGGCGGCTCCGGTGGGTTCCCAGGAGATCGAGGCTCTCGAGCGCTCGGTCGAGGTGTTCCGTGCCTGGGACGCGGCCCGCGGCGGCGGGCTGCAACGCAAGGCTGTGGTCGGCCAGCTCAACGAGGTGGGCGGCATGCTCGCCTACCACCACCAGGACCATCTGCAGCGCAGACTGTGGGGTGTGGCCGCCAATCTGGCCGTGCTCGCCGGGTGGATGTCCCATGACGTGGGCCTGGAGCCCACGGCGCAGAAGTACTTCGTGATCGCCGCGCACGCGGCGCGGGAGGGAGGCGACCGGCCGCGGGCCGGCGAGGCGCTGTCCCGCGCGGCCCGGCAGATGGTCCACATCGGCCGTCCGGACGACGCGCTCGATCTGATGAAGCTGGCGAAGTCGGGATCGGGCGAGCAGGCCCTGCCCCGCACCCGCGCCATGCTGCACACCATCGAGGCATGGGCCCAGGCGTCCATGGGGCGCGGCCAGGCGATGCGGCGGACGCTGGGGGAGGCCGAGGACCTGTTCGTCTCGGACAAGGGCGATGTTCCGCCGCCGAGTTGGATGCAGATGTTCGACGAGGCGGACCTGCACGGGATGCAGGCACTGGCGTACCGCACGCTGGCCGAGCACGACCCGTCCGCCGCCGCCCAGGCGCAGATGCACGCCAAGCACGCGCTGGAACTGCGGGTGTCCGGCCGGGACCGGTCGAAGATCTTCGACTACATCTCGCTGGCCTCGGCGTGCTTCATCGCCAACGACCCGGAGCAGGCCGACCGTTACGCGCGGATGGCACTGCTGACGATCGGCAGCACGTCCTCGCACCGGACATGGGACCGGCTGCGGGAGATGTACCGGCTCACCGGGCGGTACGCGGACTACACGACGATCCAGGATCTGCGGTCGGAGATCGAGGCCGCGATGCCGCCGCTGCCGAAGAACAGGAGCACCCGGCAGGTCTGACCGGCCGGGCAGATCCAGGGCGGATCCAACGTCTCCGCAGATTCAACCAGGTCAACGGCGATCTGGTCTAACCGATTCTCGCGACGAGCACGCAGGCGTCGTCCTCGCGCTCGGGGGCACCGAACTCCTCGACGACCAGCCGTACGCAGTCCTGTGCGGTGCGGGCCCGGGTGAACAGGGGCGCCATCGCGAGCAGCCGTCGTGCGCCGTCCGTCGGCTCCGTCGCGGCCGGGAACGACGTCCGGCGGGGTACGAGTCCATCGGTGTGCAGTACCAGCAGGTCGCCCGGGTTGAGGGGCTCGGCGGCCTGGGTGTACCGCGCGTCGGAGGTGGCTCCGAGGAGCACGCCCTCGGGCGGATCCAGCGCGCGCCCCGTCCCGTCCCGGAAGAGCAGTGGGGCGGGATGGCCGGCCTGGGCCCAGGACAGGGTGCGGTCGGCGGGGTCGTAGCGGCAGCACAGCGCGCTGCCGAGGGTGGGCTGGGCCGAGGTGTCCAGCAGATGGTTCAGCCTGCCCAGCAACGGTCCGGGCTCCAGCCCGGCCATCGCCATGCCGCGCAGCGCTCCGAGCATCATCGCCATGCCGGAGGTGGCGCTCACGCCGTGTCCGGTGAGATCGCCGACGGTCAGCAGTGTCGCACCGTCGGGAAGCTGCAGTGCGTCGTACCAGTCGCCGCCGATCAGGGCGCTGGTACCGGAAGGGAGGTAGTGGGCGGCCAGGTCCATGGTGGTGGGCCCGCCGCCCTGCGGGAACCGCAGGGAGCCGCGCCACGGCGGGAGCACGGCTTCCTGCAGTTCAACCGCCAGCCGGTGCTCCGACCGCGCGAGCTGCCGCTGTCGCTGGAGAGAGTCACGGGTCTCTCTCAGCGTCAGCTGGCTGCGGCGCAGCTCACTGACGTCCCGCAGTACGGCCCACATCGAAGCGGTGCCGCCGTCAGCGTCGAGCACCGGCTCGCCCACCATGTGCAGCGTCCGGGTGGATCCGTCGGAGCGGACGATGCGGAACTCACCGTCGATGGGCCTGCCGTCGACCAGGCAGCCGGTCACCATCGAGGTGAGCGCCTGCTGGTCCTCCTCGAAGAGCCAGGAGGGGAGCTCGTCCAGTGTCAGCGGACCGTCGTCCGGGTCGCGGCCGAAGATCCGGTACAGCTCGTCGGACCATTCCGCCTCGTCCGTCAGCAGGTCCCACTCGGCGCTGCCGGCCCGGCCGGGAGCGTGATCCGGCACACGGTCCGGGATGGCGGGGGACGGGAGATGGGCATCGGCGAAGTCACTGGGGACGAACGGGGCCGCGGCACTGCCGTCGTCCGCTAAACCCTCGCGGAGCTGCCCCAGATGCTCGCCCAGATCGTCGAGCTGGTGCACCGCGAGATCACACAGCGCGCGCTCCCAGCGGACCCGGGGGTCCGCACCGTCCGGTGCGGCGGTGTCGCGGCGTACCGCGTCGACCTCGCTGCGCAGCCGGCGGGCCTGGGAGATCAGCGCGTCCACCGCATCGGGGTCGGTCGACGGTGCGGCGGAGTGATCCGCGTGCAGATGGGACGGCATGACGCTCTCCGAAGGTGACTCCGATACCGGATACCGGTGCTGAGCGGCCAAGGCAGACGATGGGCCGGTAACGACTGTGGCACACGGCGTGATGGCCCGTAAGGGTTTCGGCAATACCCGATCCGGTGGTGCTTATGGCATATGCCATAAGCCTTCCGGAGCCTCCGGCGGCCCGGAGCGACACGGGCGGGGAAACCTCGGTAGGCTGCGGCCCGCCCCGGCCCCACACATTCCCACCCTCCGCCAGGCTTGAAACGCCAGGTGGCCGGTAAGGATGCCGGGCACCCGCAGCGGAAATCCCGTTGCCTTGGAACCCCCCGCACCGGATGCTGACCTCATGTTCGACCCAGACATAGCGCCCAGTGGAACCCTTCTCGGCCTCCTCCAGCGAGGACGCGGAGACGGGACCCTGCATGCCCTGGCGGCGCAGCGGGCAGATGCCCTCGCCGCTCTGGAGCAGTGCGTCCTGCGGGACCCCCGCCTCGACTGGCGGGTGGAATCGCGCTCCCTCTATTACGCGCGGCTGTACTCCGAACTGGAAGCCGGGCTCGACGGGATCGAACAGCACCTCTTCCATCCGGACGACCTCCTGGACCCCGACGAGCACCGCTGCGGTCTCGCGCTGTCCGTCCTCGGCCACCTCGCCGGCTACGGGCGCGGTGACGCCCTGCGCCTGCTGCGGCGCTACGCGGCCACCGGCGGCACCTGGGAGTGGGCCCTGGACGAGCTGGCCGTCCGTGACGACGAACAGGGACTGCGCGGCCTCGGGCCCGCCCTGCTCGCCCGTTTCCCGGAGACCGCCGAGGGCGATACCGAGCTGGCCGCGGCCGTGCGCGAGGCGTACGAGCCCCGGCCGTGGCAGTTGTGGGCCGAGGACTCCCGGCACCCCGCGACCGCCGCCCGGGTCCGCAAGGCACTGGAAGAGGTGTCGTTCGACCGCTGGCAACGCCAGCTGCGCCCGACGGGACCGACCCCCGGCTGGAGCGTCCGCGCCGTACTCGAATGGGCTGACGAGGGCCTTACCCAGTACCCGGCCGCCTACCGCGATCAACCCGCGGCCCGCTGCCTGGCCGCCGTCGCCGGACCCGAGGACCGTCCCGAGCTCGTCGCCGCCGCCCAGGACGGCCCCGCCGCCGCCCGCGCCGCCGCGCTGCGCCACCTCGCGGACCGGCAGGACCCGCAGGCCCTGGACCTCATCGAGGCCGCCGCCGCCAGTCCCGTGGACCTCGTCGTCAGAGCCGCCCTCGAATCGTTCGAGCGGATGCGCAGCAGCGACGCCATGGACCGGGCCCGCTCCTGGTCGGAGCGCGAGGACGCGCTCGGCATCTCCGCCGCCCGCATGCTCGCCTGCCGCGGCGGCGACGAGGACACCGGCCGGGTGCTGGCCGGACTGCGCAGACTCGTCCAGAGCGACGGCGCCGACGCCGAGGGCCTCGCCGTCCTCATCGAAGGCGCCGGCCGGCTCGCCATCGGCCGCGCGGCACCCGTGCTGCGCCACGTCTACCGCGAGACCTCCTCGTCCCAGCTGCGCGGCTGCGCCGCCCAGGCGCTGGCTGCCACCGATCCCGGCTTCGCCGCCGGCTTCGCGGTGGAGTGCCTGTGGGACTGCGAGGAGACGACGCGCGAACTCGCCGCGCACCAGGCCGCCACCGGAGACGTCCGGGTGCTGGCCCAGCTGCGCCGGATGGCCGCCGATCCGGCCGAGGAGGCCGAGGTGCAGACCGCTGTGCGGGGCCGCCTCAGCTCGGGCGAACCGGCCCGCTAGGACGCTTCTCCCACGGCCCCCCGCCTCCCGGCGGGGGCCGTCGGCGGTTCACGGAACCGGAAACGGCGGCCCGGCCGCCCGAAGGGTCATCACGCGTTCCACGGCGGTATAGATCGACGTGGCCCTGTCAACGCTCGGCATGGCGACAACGTGGGTATGCGAGTTGCGATCGTCACCGAGTCCTTCCCACCCGACCTCAACGGAGTGGCGCACTGCGCGCTCCGCACCGCAGAACACCTCGCCAGGCGCGGGCACGAGCCGCTGGTCATCGCACCGGCCGGGCCGAACGACATACCGGCCGGCGACGACCCCTGCCCCGTCATCCGCGTCCCCTCCCTGCCGCTGCCCCGCTACCCCCAGGTGCGGGTGGCCCTTCCGGGCCGCCGGACGGCCGCGGCCATCGCCGCGCACCGCGCCGACATCGTCCATCTCGCCAGCCCCTTCGTCCTCGGAGTGCGGGGCATGGCGGCCGCCGAGCGGCTGCGGGTCCCGGCGGTCGCCGTCTACCAGACCGACCTGGCCGGCTACGCCCGCTCCTACCTCCCTGTCGGCGAGGCCGCCGCCTGGCGGCGGATCCGCGCCGTGCACGCGGCCGCCGCCCGCACCCTCGCGCCGTCCACCGCCTCGGTGCGGGAGCTGGAACGGCAGGGCGTTCCCCGGGTGCACCTGTGGCCGCGTGGCGTCGACCCGGTGCGCTTCCGGCCCGGACTTCGCGATCCCGCGCTGCGCCGCAGCCTCGCCCCGCGCAGCGAGCTGATCGTCGGCTACGTGGGCCGGCTCGCCCCGGAGAAGCAGGTCGGCCTGCTCGCCGGGGTCTGCGGGCTGCCCGGCGTCCGGGTGGTCGTCGTCGGCGACGGTCCCAGCGCCCCCGGGCTGCGCGCGGCGCTGCCGGGCGCGGTCTTCCTCGGCTCCAGGACCGGCGACGAGCTGGCCCGGATCTTCGCCTCGTTCGACGTCTTCGCGCACACCGGCCCCTTCGAGACGTTCTGCCAGACCGTCCAGGAGGCGATGGCCAGCGGGGTGCCGGTGATCGCCCCCGCCGCCGGCGGCCCGCTCGACCTCGTCGCCCACGGACGCACCGGCCTGCTGGTGCCGCCCGGGGACGCCGACGCGCTCTGCGACGCGGTGCAGCTCCTGCAGCGTGCCCCGGCGCTGCGCGCGCGGTACGGGGCGGCCGGCCGCGCCGATGTCGCCGCACGCACCTGGGAGGCGGTCGGCGACCAACTGCTGGACCATTACGCGCAGGTGCTCAGCGCCCGTACGGCGGTCGCGGCATGAGCCGGCCGCTGCGGATCGTCCGCCTGGCGAACTTCATCACCCCCGTCTCCGGAGGGCTGCGCACCGCCCTCCAGCACCTGGGCGAGGGCTACCTCGCGGCCGGCCACGAGCCGGTCCTCGTCATGCCGGGGTCCGCGGCCCCGGGACGCCCGGCGATCCGCGCGGAATCCACCACCCAGGGGAAGGTCATCACCCTTCCCGGCACTCCGGTCCCCGGCACCGGCGGCTACCACGTCCTCGCCCGCAGGCAACCGGTCGAGGCGCTGCTCGACGCGCTCGCCCCGGACCGGCTGGAGGTCTCGGACCGTACGACGCTGCGCTGGACGGGGGAGTGGGCCCGCAGGAACCGGGTCCCGGCCGTCATGGTCTCCCACGAGAGCGCCGACGCCGTACTCCGTACCTGGGGGATGCCGCCGGGCGCCGCCCGGGCCGCCGCCGACCGGCTCAACCGCCGTACCGCGCACGCCTACTCGCGGATCGTGTGCACGACCGCGTGGGCGGCCGCCGAGTTCGAACGCCTCGGGGCGCGCAACGTCGTACGGGCCCCGCTCGGCGTGGATCTCGACCGGTTCCGCCCGGCGCTCCGCGACGGCGCGCTCCGGGCGCGGTACGCGGGCGGCGCCGCGGTGCTGCTGGTGATGTGCTCGCGGCTGTCGGCCGAGAAGCGGCCGGGCCGGGCCCTGGAGGCCCTCGCGGAACTCCGGCGGCGCGGCGTCGACGTGGCGCTCGTCGTGGCCGGGGAGGGCCCGCTGCGCGGCCGCCTGGAGGCCCGGGCGCGCGCCGCGGGGCTCCCGGTCACCTTCCTCGGCCACGTCGCCGACCGCGACCGGCTGGCCGCTCTCCAGGCCTGCGCCGACATCGTCCTCGCCCCCGGCCCCGCCGAGACCTTCGGACTGGCCGCCCTGGAGGCGCTCGCCTGCGGCACCCCCGTCGTCGCCAGCGCCCTGTCCGCACTCCCCGCCCTCATCGGCCCGGCCGGCGCCGGAGCCACCGACGGCCGTGGCTTCGCCGACGTCGTCCAACGCCTGCTGGCCCGGCCCGAGTCCGCCCGCCGCGCCGCCGCCCGCAGCCAGGCCGAGCGGTACGGCTGGCCCGCGGCCGTCTCCGCGTTCCTCGCCGCCCACGAAGCCGCGCCCCTGATCACCGCTTCCTCCGTCGGCGCCCTGCCCGCCCGCACACCGGGAGCCACGCCATGACCCGCCGCCGCCCGCAGCCAGGCCGAGCGGTACGGCTG
>NZ_JAPVLS010000145.1:2292-14079 GCF_027158125.1 Streptomyces sp. H39-C1 | reverse complement strand
GAGGTCGGGGTCGCTGCTGGTGTTGTCGGGCAGGGCCCGCTCCGGCCGGTCGGGCGTGCTCAGCAGCTGGTTGGCGACGGCGACCGCGCCGGCGGCCATCGCCGTGGCGGCCACGGTGGCAGCCGCGACGACCAGGCCCCGTCTGCGGCGGCGGGGGCGGCGGCGCCGGCCGCCACGGTGCTGACCCGGGCCCTCGGCGTCGCTCCAGTCGGAGTGGCCGGTGCGGTCCAGCAGCAGCCCTGACTCATGGGGGCCCGCAGCGGACAGGTCTGCCGGATGTCCGGGACCGTCCTCGGCCGGGTATGCGAGAGCATCGTCCGCCGGGTATTCGAAGCCGTCGTAGGTGGCCGGGAACATCCCCACGTCGGTGGCGGCCGGGCGGTACGCGGCCGTCCCGATCAGCGGCTTGACCGTCGACTCGGCGGGCCCGGTGCCCGGCTCCGCCACGTATGGCCGAACGCGCAGCGGGTGGAAGCCTTCCGTCGCCGCGAGCGCGATCTGCCGTTCGGCCGACCGGGCCGCGGCCGTGGCCACACCCGGCTCCGGTCCCTCTTCCCCCTCCGGCGCCACTGGGCTCCCCTCCCACAAACGGTCCTCGGATACCTCAAGACGCAGTGATTATGCCGCCGCGGGCATGCCGTGCCCAGGTCTGTCCAGCACGACCGGGGGTCCATAGAGCGCGAAACCGGAGCGAATAGTGTGAATATTGATTCGCGATCAAGCGGCGCGACGCGAGGAGCACGGCATGGCGCAGGAGACCACGGCCCCGACCGGACCGCCGACCGCCCCCGGCGAGATCCAGGACCGGCGATCGGTGCGCATCGCGATCAGCGCCCTCGCCCTCGGCATGCTGCTGGCCGCGCTGGACCAGACGATCGTGTCCACCGCCCTGCCGACCATCGTCAGCGACCTGGGCGGGATCGAGCACCTGTCCTGGGTCGTCACCGCGTATCTGCTCGCCTCGACGGCCGCCACCCCGCTATGGGGCAAGCTCGGCGACATGTACGGCCGGAAGAAACTCTTCCAGACCGTCATCGTGATCTTCCTGATCGGCTCCGCGCTGTGCGGTATCTCGCAGAACATGCCGCAGCTGATCGCCTTCCGCGCCCTCCAGGGCCTGGGCGGCGGCGGTCTGATGGTGCTGTCGATGGCGATCGTCGGCGACATCGTGCCGCCCCGCGAGCGGGGCCGCTACCAGGGCGTGTTCGGTGCGGTGTTCGGCGCGAGTAGCGTCCTCGGGCCGCTGCTGGGCGGGGTGTTCACCGAGCAGCTCTCCTGGCGCTGGGTGTTCTACATCAACCTGCCGATCGGCGTCGTCGCGCTGGCCGTCATCGCGGCCGTGCTGCACATCCCGGTACGCCGCACCACGCACCGCATCGACTATCTGGGCATGGCGCTGGTCGCCGCCGCCGCGACCAGCCTGGTGCTGGTGACCTCGCTCGGCGGCACGACCTGGCCCTGGAGCTCGCCGAAGATCATCGGGCTGACGGTGCTCGGCCTGGTCCTGGTGGCCGTGTTCATCGTCGTCGAGCGCCGTGCGGTGGAACCGGTGCTGCCGCTGCGGCTGTTCCGGATCCGCACCTTCTGGCTCGTCTCGGTGATCTCCTTCGTCATCGGCTTCGCGATGTTCGGCGCGATGACGTACCTGCCGACGTTCCTGCAGGTCGTCCACGGCTTCTCACCGACGCTGTCCGGTGTGCACATGATCCCGATGGTGATCGGCCTGCTGGTGTCCTCCACCGGCTCCGGGCAGATCGTCAGCCGCACCGGTCACTACAAGATCTTCCCGATCCTCGGCACCGGGATCACGGCCATCGGCCTCCTGCTGCTGCACCAGCTCGACGAGTTCACCAGCACCTGGGTGATGAGCCTGTACTTCCTGATCTTCGGCCTCGGCCTGGGCCTGGTCATGCAGGTGCTGATCCTGGCCGTGCAGAACTCCGTCGGCTACGAGGACCTGGGCGCCGCCACCTCCGGCGCGACGTTCTTCCGTTCCATCGGCGCCTCCTTCGGCGTCTCGATCTTCGGCACGGTCTTCGCCAACCAGCTCAACAGCAAGATCGAGGTCCTGGTCGCGAACACGCCGCTGCCGCCCGGCTTCGACCCGTCGCTGATCTCCTCCGACCCGCGCGCCGTGGAGTCCCTGCCGGCCGCGATCCACGGGCCGGTGGTGCACGCGTACTCCGAGTCGATCACCACCGTGTTCCTGTGGGCGGTGCCGGTCACCCTGATCGCGTTCGTGCTGGCCTGGTTCCTCAAGGAACAGCCGCTGCGCGGTTCCGTGACGGTGCCGGACGCCAGCGAGACCCTGGGCACCAACCCGGTGGAACGGTCCTCGATCGAGGAGATCGCCCGCGGGCTGTCGGTGCTCGGCAGCCGGGAGGCGCGCCGCGACCTGTATGTGCGGATCACCAAGCTGGCCGACCTCGACATCCATCCGGCGTCCAGCTGGCTGCTGTTGCGGATGGCCAAGGGCGGCGAGACCGACCCGGTGGAGCTGGCCCGGCGCACCACCGTGCCCGCCGACGTCATCGAGGAGGCGGCCGTGGAGGTCGAGACCCGCGGACTGGCCGTGCGGGACGGCAATCCGCTGGTCCTCACCGACAGCGGCCGGGCGATGGCCGCGCAACTCGGCGTGGCCCGGCGGACCGTCCTCGGCGAGCTGCTCGGCGACTGGGACCCGGAGCGGCACGCGGAGCTCGCGGCGCTGTTGACGAAGCTCAGCGGCGACCTGTGCGGCGGCGACACCGACCGCCTGGAGAAGGGGCGCCCGGCGACCGGCGGCGCCACGGCCTGACGCTCCCGGCCCCCGGGCCCCGACGCCCGCCCGGCCCTCGCCGGGCGGGTGTTCGACGTTTGGGCACCCGCTTTCGGGCAAGCCGATCGATGAGCCGGCAACGAAGCACACCCTGTCCGTCGACCCGTAGAAGACCCGCAGAAACGGGAGGCATTCCCATGTCCACTGGCGTGATCATCGCCATCGTCGTGGTCGTCATCGTTCTGGCCGCCGCTCTCACGACCGTGCTGCTCCGGCCGGGAGGGATGGGCGGCAGGAGCCTGCACCGCCGCTTCGGGCCCGAGTACGACCGGGTCCTGCGCCGCCATGACGGCGACACCAAGGCCACCGAGAAGGAGCTCTCCGAACGGCTGAGCCGGCACGGGGACATCACCACCCGTCCGCTGCCGACGCAGGCCCGCGAGGAGTACACGGCCCGCTGGGCCGCCGTGCAGGAGCACTTCATCGACTCGCCCGCGAAGGCGCTCGGCGAGGCCGACACGCTGATCGGGGACCTGGTCCGCGACCGCGGCTTCCCGGACGCGAAGTCCGGCGAGCACTTCGACGCGCTGTCCGTGCACCACGCCCGTCATCTGCAGGGCTACCGCGACGCCCATGAGATCGCCGGGCGGCGGGGCGGCGACGACGGCACCTCCACCGAGGAGATGCGGGAGGCGCTCGTCCGGGCCCGCGCGATGTTCGAGGAGCTCGTCCGGGCCGACACGAACCGCGCGCCGTCGAACCGCGACGCGGACCCCGACCGCCCCGACGAGCCGGCCGCGGTGAAGCCGCACGGCAGCGGATCGCGCCTCGGAGTGCTCGGCCGCCGGCAGAACTGACGGACCACCGCCGGTATCCACCGCACCGCAGGACCGGGGCCGTCAGCCCCTGCCATGAGCCATGAGCCATGAGTCGTGAGTCATCAACGAAGTGTCAGGAGTGCAGGGACGATGAACGAAGGCCAGGACCAGACCCGCGAGAGCGCCGTACCCGACCGGAACCCCGCCCAGAGCCCCGACGAGCCGCCGCGCCCGCCGCGCATGGCCGATCCGCGCAAGGACGAGGCCACCGCGGCACGCACGAGCGAGGCCCCCCGTACGAGCGAGGCCAAGCGGGTAACCGAACCCACGCGTACGACCGAACCCACCCGTACGACCGAGGCCCCGCGTACGACCGACGCCTCGCGCACCAGCGACGCGACGCGCACGAGCGACGCCGCCCGCGCAGGCGAGGGCGCCGGACTCCGCACCACCGAGACCCACAGCGCCCGCCACAGCGGGCCCGCGGGCGCCGGTGACGGGCTGGAGGAGCGGTTGCAGCATGCGATGGGCACGTTCGTGGACGAGCCGCGCAAGTCCGTCGAGGAGGCCGACGCCGTCCTCGAGCAGGTCGCCCGGCAGCTCACCGAGAAGCTCGCGGAGCGCCGCCGGACCCTCCGGTCGACCTGGCAGAACGACGACGCCAAGGCCGACACGGAGGAACTGCGCGTGGCGCTGACGCACTACCGCGATCTGACGCAGCAGCTCCTCAGCATCTGAAGCGGCCGACCGGGCAGCCGGGCGCACAGCTGCGAGAGCAGCTGGGACGCGGGGCCTCGTTTGCCGCGGGCTTCACCCTTGGAGCCCCTCCGGATCACCCCGGAGGGGCTCTTCGCCTTCGGTCAAGCGGCGTACGCTGAACGGGAGGTGATTCGATGTCATCGCTGCGAGAGAACGTGCGCACCCATCGCCGCCGGACGGGCATGAGCCAGGAGCAACTCGGCGAAGCGGCCGGTCTGTCGGTGGGTGTGGTGCGCAAGGTCGAGCAGGGCGGCAACGTCCAGGTCGAGACCATTCACCTGCTCGCGAGGGCGCTGGGCACCACTACGTCCAGCCTCTTCGCCACCGGGTCGCCGGAGCCTGTTCGTGCGAACCCGGGCGACGGCCCGAAGCTGATGGAGCTGCGCCGAGCGCTCATGCCGCCCATCGGGCTGTCGGAAGTGCTCACCGCACCTGATCAGACCCCCAACCCCGCGACCATCCAGCGAGACATCGACGACTCGCACAGCCTTTACCAGGCGGACCGCTATGACTCGGTTGCCAAGAAACTGCCCGCCATCCTGCGTTCCGCCGAGGCCGCGGTCGTGCTCGCTGAGGACGAGGAGGCCCGCCGGCGGGCCATCGTCCTGCGCGCGAGCTCCTTCCTGCTCGCCGGCAAGTACCTGACGCAGGTACGGCGGTACGACATGGCCTATCACGCACTCTCCCAGGGCATCCGGGACGCCAGGGAGGCCGGACAGACGCTGATTGCCGCTACAGGCGTCGTAGGCATGGGCTGGCTGCTCCTGCGCCAGGACCGGTTCGACGAAGCCGAGCGCTTGGCGACCGTCACGGCTGAGGAGATCGAACCGCGGATCTCCAGTGCGACACCAGGTGAGTTGGCGGTGTGGGGTGAGCTGCTCCAGCGCGTCGCCTCGGCCGCGATGCGCAACAACCGCCCGGATGTGGCCAAGGAAGCGCGGCGCATGACCGCGACAGCTGCGAGCGCGCTGGATGTCGAGCACGTCGACTTCCGGGAGCATTGGACCACCTTCGGGCCGGTGACCGCCGAGGCGAAGGCGATTGAGGACCTCTCCCTGATCGGGGACGCCCGAGGGGTGCTCCGCCGGGCTGACGAAGGCCCCGTGGGAGCAAAGGCGCTGAAGCGGTTCGGCCGGCCGAGTGCGAACAACTGGGACCGACACCGACTCGACGTCGCGAGGGCCCACGCGAAGCTGGGATCACATCAGGACGCGATGGATGAGCTCAACGCGATCCTCCGCAGCTCGCCGGAGTGGTTGAAGCATCAGTCCATGGCGCGGTACATCATGGAGGACATCCTGTCGCACCGAAAGCGGACGCTGACCACAGACATGCGGGACATGGCCGCTCACCTGGGCGTAACCGGGTAACTACTACGCGGTGTGGCACTTCCCGTCGATCCGCCGGAGAAGCACCACGCTACGTGTCTGTTGCATCTCTCTGTGTAGCCATAACTTCGTACTCGCGGCGCAGGACCAGCAGGCCGGAAGCGGAATCAGCGAACTGGCCAAGGGGCTGGAGCATTTGCACCGGCAGAGCGAACGAAGGAGCGACGCATGACGAGTCTGTGGGCCACCGCCCCCACCTGGGGCGGGGACGATGACAAGGACAAGCACCCGGGTACCCCCTGGACCCCGCCGAAGGACCCGCCCAGCCCTGACGGGGGAACCCCGCCCGGCGATGGGAAGCACAAGAGGTGACGCTCAACTCCGCGCAGGTGGAGCGCCCCAGCCGCAAGGAGCTGGGGCGCGTCCTCCTGGAGACGCAATCGATGACGTCGGACTGGGCGCCGACCTTCGCGGCGGTGGACCGGGCCGCGTTCCTGCCGGATCTGATGTGGCCGTTCGACATGGAGCGGGGGACCAGCGTCTGCGTGGACCGCAGAACGGACCCCGGCACCTGGTACGCCGCGGCGGACAGCGACATTCCCATCGTGACCCAGTGGGATGACGGGAAGCACACCGGCACGGCGCCAGGCGATGTATCCACCAGTTCCTCGTCCATGCCCTCTGTCGTCTACGAGATGCTCCTGGACCTGGACCTGGACGCGGGCATGAAGGCGCTCGACGTGGGCACCGGCACGGGCGAGACGGCCGGTGCACTGACGCACCGTCTTCGCGGTGAGAACGTCACCACGATCGAGGTGGACCGCGTCGTGTCCGCACGTGCCCGTGAACGGCTGTGCGCAGCAGGTCTGTACCCGGTGGTGGTCATGGGCGATGGGTTCGCCGGATGCGCGGAGCGGGGCCCGTACGACCGCATTCTGGCTACCGTCGGACTCCGGGAGATTCCTGGTGCCTGGATCGAGCAGACCCGTCCGGGCGGACTCGTCGTCGCCCCGTGGGGGACGCACTTCTCCAACGCGGATGCCGTGGTCCGTCTGGTGGTGAAGGACGGCAAGGCGATGGGGAACTTCACGCGCCCCGTGGAATTCATGAAGCTCCGAGCTCAGCGGTTGTCCCGCCCTGACCACGACGACTACCTCGCCACGGGCTCGATGAATGACGCCGACACGTCCAGTACGACGATCACTGAAGCCGAGTTCGTCACCGGTCGATACACCGCCGCCCGGTTCGCCCTCGGCCTTCGCGTGCCCGACTGCTCGCAGGCCGTGGCCGACAAACGTGACGGCGCGCGGCCCGTCTGGTTCTACGGGCTGAGCGACAGATCCTGGGCGTGCGTCATGTTCCGGGACGCGGAGAAAGAGGCGCGCGTCTGGCAGTCGGGTCCGCGCCGGCTGTGGGACGAAACGGAAGCGGCATACCGGTGGTGGGTGGCGCAGGGCGGCCCTGAGCACACACGGTTCGGGCTCACCGTCACGCAGGAGGGCGAGAGCGCCTGGCTCGACGACCCCTCGCAGTTGGTACGGCCGAGGGACTGACGCTCGGCCGGCGGAACGAAGGACGCTCCCCAGCCGTCAAGGCCGGGGAGGGCGGCCGGGAAACGCGTGGTCAGCTCTTGGGAGCCGTCTGCTGGACGACCTCGAACGACCACAGGGCGGAGTCCGAAGCGGCCGGTTTGGGCCGCTCGGCTCCGCCCTCGCCCGTGCCCGCACCACCGCCGTGCGCGCCCGGACCGCGCATCGAGGTGGACATCCAGTTCTTGAAGTCCTCCTCGCTGCGCCAGCGCGTGTACACGAGGTACTGGTCGGTGCCTTCGACCGGGCGCAGCAGCTCGAACCACTCGAAGCCGTCGGAGTTCTCGACGGAGCCGGCACGCGCCGCGAACCGCTTCTCCAGCGTCTCGCGCATCTCCGCCGAAACGGTCAGGGCATTGATCTTCACGATGCTCATGACCTCATCCTGCCGTATGCGCCGGCCGGCTCAGCCCTCGTAGCTGACCTGCATCTCCTTGACGCCGTTGATCCAGGCGGAGCGCAGCCGGCGGGGGTCTCCGACCAGCTTGATGTCGGGCATCGCGTCGGCGATGGCGTTGAACATGAGGTCGATCTCCATGATCGCCAGGTTCTTGCCCATGCAGTAGTGCGGGCCGCCGCCGCCGAACCCCAGGTGCAGATTGGGTTCGCGGGTGATGTCGAAGCGCTCGGGGTGGTCGAAGACCTCGGGGTCGTGGTTGGCGGAGGCGTAGAACATGCCGACGCGCTGGCCCTTCTTGATCTCCTGGCCGCCCAGCACGGTGTCCCGGGTGGCGGTGCGCTGGAAGGACGTGACGGGGGTCGCCCAGCGGACGATCTCCTCGGCGGCGGTGCTCGGCCGCGTCTCCTTGTAGAGCTCCCACTGCTCGGGATGGGTGAGGAAGGCGTGCATGCCGTGGGTGATGGCGTTGCGCGTCGTCTCGTTCCCGGCGACGGACAGCACGAGGACGAAGAAGCCGAACTCGTCCGTGCTGAGGTTGCCTTCGTCCTCGGCTGCGACGAGTTGGCTGACGATGTCCTTGACCGGACACTCCTTGCGGGCGGCGGCGAGGTTCATGGCGTACGAGATCAGCTCCATGGCCGACTCGGCGCCCACCTCCTCGGTGATGGCCAGCTCGGGGTCGTCGTAGGCGATCATCTTGTTCGACCAGTCGAAGATCTTGGTTCGGTCGTCCTGCGGGATGCCGATCAGCTCGGCGATGGCCTGCAGCGGGAGTTCGGACGCGACCTCGGTGACGAAGTTGCCCGTCCGCCGGCCGCGCGCCTCGGCGACGATGCGGTGGGCGCGGTCGCGGAGGGTCTGTTCCATCTGGCGGATCGCGCGCGGAGTGAAGCCCCGCTGGACGATCTGCCGGACGCGGGTCAGCTCGGGCGGATCCATGTTGAGCATGATCAGCCGCTGCATCTCGATCTGTTCGCGGGTGATGTGCTCGTTGAAGCGGATGACCGCGGTGTTGAGGAACGACGAGTAGACGTCGGGGTTGAGCGAGACCTCTTTGACGTCGGCGTGCCGGGTGACGACCCAGTACCCCTCGTCCTCGAACCCGGCGGCATTGAGGGGCTGTTCGTTCCACCACACGGGGGCGGTCTGCCGCAGCTGCGCGAGTTCGGGGAGCGGTACCCGCTGCTCGTACACGTCCGGGTCTGTGAAGTCGAAGCCTTCGGGAAGCGCTGGGCAGGGCATCGGCCACTCCATGTCTGACGGTCCATCAGATATGGCTCGAAGGTAGTAACCAGTTCTACAAGTGGCAAGGGGAATGACCGTGTGGATTGGGTGCGGGCCCATGGAGGCTTGTGCACGAGTCTTGCGCGCCGCGCTCCATGGGTAATAAGACTGCAGACAGAACTAGTACGCGTTCTAGTTCTGCCGGAGGCGCCGGGACGCCGACCGGTCGAGGAGAGGACGAGATTCATGGCCGCTGAACCCGTCATCGTCGAAGCTGTACGCACGCCCATCGGCAAGCGCGGAGGCGCGCTCGCCAATCTGCACCCCGCCTACCTGCTGGGTGAGACGTACCGCGAACTGCTCGGCAGGACCGGGATCCAGCCGGACGCCGTCGAACAGGTCGTCGGCGGCACCGTCACCCACGCCGGCGAGCAGTCGATGAACCCCGCACGCAACGCCTGGCTCGCCATGGGACTTCCGTACGAGACCGCCGCGACCACCGTGGACTGTCAGTGCGGTTCCTCGCAACAGGCCAACCACATGGTCGCGAACATGGTGGCCGCCGGAGTGATCGACATCGGCATTGGCTGCGGGGTGGAGGCGATGTCCCGGGTGCCGCTCGGCAGCGGTTCCAAGCACGGGCCGGGCAAACCGTTCCCCGACGAGTGGAACGTCGATCTGCCCAACCAGTTCGAGGCCGCCGAGCGGATCGCCCGGCGGCGCGGGCTGACCCGGGAGGACGTCGACCGGCTCGGCCTCATCTCGCAGGAGCGGGCCGCCCGGGCCTGGGCGGAGGAGCGGTACAAGCGCGAGACGTTCGCGGTGCAGGTCCCCACCAACGAGGAGGAGCAGCAGGCCGGTCAGGGCATGTGGCGGCTGGTCGACCGCGACCAGGGCATGCGGGACACCACCATGGAGGGCCTGGCCAAGCTGAAGCCGGTCATGCCGACCGCCGTGCACACCGCGGGCAACTCCTCGCAGATCTCCGACGGCGCCGCGGCCGTCATGTGGGCCTCCAAGCGCATGGCGCGGGCGCTCAAGCTCCGCCCCCGCGCCCGGATCGTCGCCCAGGCACTCGTCGGCTCCGACCCGCACTACCACCTGGACGGCCCGGTCGACGCGACCCGCGCGGTGCTCGGCAAGGCCGGGATGACGCTCAAGGACATCGACCTCATCGAGATCAACGAGGCGTTCGCGTCCGTCGTGCTGTCCTGGGCGCAGGTCTTCGACCAGGACCTGGAGAAGGTCAACGTCAACGGCGGCGCGATAGCCCTCGGTCATCCGGTGGGGTCGACGGGGGCGCGGCTGATCGTGACGGCGTTGCACGAGCTGGAGCGCACGGACAAGGAGTTCGCGCTGATCACGATGTGCGCGGGCGGTGCGCTGGCGACGGGCACGATCATCCAGCGGCTGTAGCCGGGGCTCCGCCCCGGGCCCCGGTCCTCAAGCGCCGGACGGCTGCATCAGCCGTCCGGCGCTTGAAAACTGGTCGGCACCTCGAACGCGGCGCGGCGCGTGGCTCGGCGTAGCGCCTTGAGGATCGTCGCGCCGAGGGTGAGCGTGAGGATTGCGGTGACGGCGGCGCGTGGGAGGTCCCAGCCGAGCGAGGTGGCGAGGCAGTACGCGACGAAACGGCTGAGGTTGTCGAGGACCGGGTCGCCGCCGACGTAGGAGATCCCGGAGGAGAGCCCTCCGATGGTCACCCAGCCCTGCAGATTCATGACCGTGCCGTAGAAGATCGACGAGAAGACGCCGTACGCCGCGAGCATCGCGAGCTCGCCGCGGCCGCGCAGCGTGTCGGGGCGGGGCAGCAGGCCCGCGCCCATGGCGACCCAGCCCATCGAGAGCATCTGGAACGGCATCCACGGTCCGACGCCGCCGGTGAGCAGCGCGGAGGCGAACATCGACACGGCTCCCAGTACGAAGCCGAATCCGGGGCCGAGCACCCGTCCCGACAGCACCATCAGGAAGAACATCGGCTCGATGCCGGCCGTGCCGGCGCCCAGCGGGCGCAGGGCGGCCCCGACGGCGGCCAGTACGCCGAGCATGGCGATCGACTTGGCGTCCATCCCGCCGTCCGCGATCGTCGCGATCACCACGGCGATCAGCATCGGCAGCAGCGCGGCGAACAGCCAGGGGGCGTCCTTGCTGTGGGCGAGCCCGGTGCCGGGGTCGGCGAGCAGCGGCCAGCCGAACAGGGCGATGCCGATCGCGGAGATCAGGGCCAGCGCGACGACGGAGCGCGGACCGAGCCGGATGGGACGTACCTGGCGGTCGGCGCGCGGTCGCGGCCCGGGAGACGTTTCGGGAGGCGTTCCGGGAGGCGTCATGACGACTCCTCCAGGGCCAGCGCGACCTGCGGGACCGTCAGCCAGGGGAGCGGCGCGAGGATCTTGGAGACCTGGGGGGCGAAGGCGGGGGAGGAGACCACGACCTCGGCGGTCGGGCCGTCCGCGACCACCTCGCCGTCGGCCAGGATCACCACCCGGTGGGCGAGTTCGGCGGCCAGTTCGACGTCGTGCGTGGCCAGTACGATCGCATGGCCGTCGGCCGCCAGTGCCCGCAGGAGCGCGATCAGCCGGCCCTTGGCGGCGTAGTCGAGGCCGCGGGTCGGCTCGTCGAGCAGCAGCAGCGGCGGCCGGGCGGCCAGGACGACGGACAGCGCCAGTGCCAGCCGCTGGCCCTCGGAGAGATCACGGGGATGGGTCTCGTCGAGGACGCCCGGCAGGAGTGCGGTGACCAGCGCGCGGCAGGTGCCGGGCGCGGCGTGCGCGTCCTGGTCGGCGGCCGCGCACTCGCCGGCCACGGTGTCCGCGTAGAGCAGGTCCCGCGGCTCCTGCGGTACCAGGCCCACCTGCCGGATCAGCTCGCCCGGCTTCGTTCTGGACGGGACCAGGCCGCCGACGGTCAC